>DATGJV010000261.1:0-9891 GCA_035295005.1 Ktedonobacteraceae bacterium
GCGCGAGGTATGCCTCTCGCTTGCCTGGCGAGCAGATGAATGGCCTTGCAAAACATCCTGTCGCCTTGTAGAAGTGTGGTGGTAGTTGAGGTGGCAACTACTACCATGTGAAGAAAGTTTCCAGGGGTAGCACAGGGAGACGCTGAAAAGTCTACTATAAATGACAGTATCATCCGCTCGTGTCTCTGGATTTTTTCTTCACAGCCACAGTTTAGCGGATACGTATTAAAGGAGCGTTATGAGGAAGTTAAAAGATAAAGGATATTCTGACAGCGTATTTGACGCGCTGCGTCAAATACGCTGTCAGAATATCCTTTATCTTTTAGAAAAACGGTAATATTGACGCTTGACAGTTGCTTATAGCCCTTGCATTTGTTACAATGTGAGTACAACTTGCCCGGTAGACGATAAATGGATAAAAATAGGCCGGGCAGATGTTTTTGCACTGATGGCATGGTCAGAGGAAAGGTACGGTAGCAGCCAGTGTCAAGAGTATATGCAATCGCGAATCAGAAGGGGGGAGTTGGCGTGCGCCCGTAAGGCGCAGGGAATAATGCCTCTCTAGCAAGGAGGTTGCGGGTAGAGAGAACCCGCATGGTCAACTGGTTTACCGGAGGGGAAACTCCACAAGGGAACATAGCATACCAGAAAAGCGTCCGCGTTGGAAAGTCAGACACCCAGCCAGGGACGCGAGACCAAAGAGTGATATGGTCAAAGCTATACTGCTTTAAACCCAGTTTCCTGGCCTTAACCTGCCGGGATACACGAAATCTGACTGGATACGTGTATGAAGGAGCTTACGAACAAAATTGCCGACGTTGTTCGTACTCTCTAGCATCCTTCCAGCGTCGCGGAGGCGACGTAAAGGGAACGAACGGGAACCTAAGTCACTCAGTGCGTATTCACTGCTAGCTAAACGGGGATATCCTAAACCGGGATGCCGTAGGAAATTATGGCTATGGGTGTAGACCCTGAAAACCCGGCATGGATACGGAGTCCTCATAGTAGTTCGAGACAGGGAAAGCCTGTTACATGGCGAAGGAGGACAGGTCATTCAATTGAGAGAAAGATAAAGGTATGCGAAATGCAGAAAGCCGAAATCGTTCTGTCAATGCTAGAACAAAAGGCGAAGGAAGACAGCACTTTTGTCTTTGATAGGCTGTACAGGAATTTGTTCAACCCTGACTTCTATCTACTGGCGTATAACAACATCTATGACAGAGAAGGAAACCTGACAGAAGGTACGGACCAGGTCACCATTGACGGTTTCAACATGAAGCTTGTTGAGAAACTCATTGCTGAAATGAAGACCGAAACCTACCGGCCCAGAGCGGTACGAAGTGTATACATTCCCAGGAGGAATGGGGAACTTCGGCCATCAGGGATTCCCACCTTCAGAGATAAGCTAGTACAAGAAGTGGTGCGACTCATCCTGCAAGCAATCTATGAGCCACTCTTTCTTGACAGTTCACACGGGTTCCGGCCCGCAAGGTCCTGTCATACAGCACTTGTACAAATCAAAACGACCTGTAAAGGAACAAATTGGGCCATTCAAGGAGACATCAAAGGATTCTTTGACACTATCTCCTTTGAGAAACTTCTGGAAATTCTTTCCAGGAGAAGCAGCGATGGGAGGTTCCTTAACCTCATCAGCTTGTTTCTGAAAGCAGGATACATGGAAAACAGGAGAATATTCCATCCTCTCACTGGAACTCCGCAAGGAGGGGTAGTGAGTCCGATCCTGGCAAACATCTATTTGCATGAGCTGGATGTCTTTATGGAGAAAATATGTCAACAGCATAGCACAGATGCAAAAGAGCGACGAAGTAATGAACGTTACCGAAAGCTCAACATAGAAAGGTTTTATGCCAGGAAAAGGGGGGAATATCTTCGAGCAGATGAACTCCTCAAGCAGATGAGAACGCTGCCATCACGAGACCCATGTGATCCTGACTACATCAGAGTCAAGTATACGAGGTACGCAGATGATTTTCTGGTCATGGTCATTGGAAGCAAAAGCTTGAGCTACCAGATTCGCGATGAGATCAAAAGCTTTCTCTGTTCTGAGCTACAACTAGAACTCAACACAGAAAAAACACTCATTACGAACCTCGGAGATCAATCGGTACGCTTCCTTGGGTACGAGATAGCCAAAACCAGGGAAAACACGGCACTCACAGAAAATACGCTGGGAGTCAAAAAACGAGCTGCCAATGAGACCATTCAACTGCTTGTACCAGCAGAGGTTATCAATGAGAAGCTCAAGCCATTCGTCAAGAATGGAAAAGCCGTCCATCACAATGCCCGGATTAATGATCCAATACTTGACATTTTGACACAGTACAACGCGGAGATAAGAGGACTCTACAATTACTATTGCCTTGCAACAGATGTGAGTACCAGAATCAACAAGTTCAGGTATTATCACTACACCAGCTTGCAAAAGACAATCGCTCGAAAAGAAAAATGCTCAATAGCTCAAGTCATTGAGAAATATGGTGTGAACGTCAAACTGAAGCAGGGAACAGGCACGCGGAAGCTCCTGGGAGTCACGTACCAGACAAAAGCAGGTATGAAGACGCTGACCTACTTCAATGAGCCGATCAGGAAAAAGGATAAGCCCGATACCGGGCCGGGTGGCGTAGGAATATGGGATAAACCTGTTCTGAACAGACACCAAATTCTGACACGACTAGCGGCAGATACGTGCGAACTTTGCGGGAAACCGTGGGATAGCACCAATACGTTGGAAGTGCATCACATCAGAAAACTCAAAGACATCAAGCAGAAGTATGCTAAAAGAGGGCAGAATATCCCTCAATGGGTACTGAGAATGAGCAGCTTGCGAAGGAAAACACTTGTGGTATGTCAGAAATGCCATGACGAGATACACGCCGGAACAAGCACCAGGAGCCTGAGAAAAATGCTGTAAAAGAGCGCACATGTTCCAGGAATGGCTGGAGAGCCGGATACATTGAAAGATGTACGTCCGGTTCGGGGGGGGGTTCACGCAAACCTGCTGTAGCAATATGGCAAGGCGGTGGGTTCCTACCCTACAAAACAACGACCGCTATTAATCTTGCGACGTATCTGGCGGCTGCGGGTCGGAAGGTGCTGCTGGTTGATATGGACCCACAGGCCAATACTTCGAGCGGAATAGGTGCTTCCAGGCAACTCAAGCAGCATACCCTCTACGACTTGCTTGTACGGGAAAACGACGGCCTCTCTATTTTTGATATTCTGGTCCCGACGCAGCGCCGGGAACTGGTCGTTGCACCCTGTACCGTTGATTTAGCCGCCGCCGAGCTTGAACTGGTGGGGGCTATCGC
This sequence comes from Ktedonobacteraceae bacterium, assembly GCA_035295005.1. GTDB lineage: Bacteria > Chloroflexota > Ktedonobacteria > Ktedonobacterales > Ktedonobacteraceae > DATGJV01. The sequence goes on from DATGJV010000261.1 coordinate 3,330, forward strand.
ACGTGAAAACAAACTGCGCCAGGCGCTTGAACCTATTCGCGACCGTTGCGACTACATTCTTATTGATTGTCCGCCATCGCTGGGACTGCTCACCGTGAACGCGCTGGTGGCAGCCGATGGCTTGATTGTGCCTATTCAGTGCGAATATCTCGCGCTTGAGGGCCTGACCCAGTTACTGGATACCGTGCGAATCGTGAAAAACAAGCTCAACCCTGATTTGTATATTGCTGGTGTTGTGATGACTATGTTTGACCCGCGCACCCGCCTTGCCAGTGAGATCGTGCGCGAGGTGCGCAACCATTTCCCCAACGAGGCATTCCAGACAATTATCAACCGCAGTGTTCGTTTAAGTGAAGCTCCCAGCTTTGGTCAGGCCATCCTGGACTACGATCCTACCTCTCCAGGCGCTCTGGCCTATCGCTCTCTCGCGGAGGAGGTACTGGCTCGTGGCTAAACAAAAATTCGGCCTGGGACGCGGCCTTGATGCACTGCTTCCCGGAGCCTCCGAGATTATGCCGCCCCAACAACCCTCGCGTATTGACGAAAACGCTATTTTACTGGCCGCTATTGATAGCATCATCCCCAATCCCCGGCAGCCGCGCCGCATCTTTCGCGACGATGATCCTAAATTGTTGGAGTTAAGCGCATCTATCAAAGAACATGGTCTGCTTCAACCTATCGTGGTCACACGCCTCGACGCTTTTGAGGCCGCAGCTGGCATGAAGAAATCCCCCTCTTCAGACCCCTGGGTGACGGAAGAGACACGCGAAAGCGAGCCAGTTGACAGGGGCGTTTCGCATGTTGTGCAATTTCAAATCATCGCGGGCGAGCGGCGCTGGCGTGCATCACGAGTGGCCGGACTGACAAAAGTACCAGTGGTGATCAAAGAGGTAACACCTCTGCAAATGCTCGAACTGGCCCTGATAGAGAACATCCAGCGTGCCGACTTGAACCCCATCGAAGAGGCGCTGGCCTATCAAGCCCTGATCTCAGAATTTGGCCTGACGCAGGAGCAGGTGGCGCGACAGGTGGGTAAAGACCGCTCAACCATCACCAACGCCATTCGTCTGCTGCAGCTTGCGCCTCGTGTACGCGAAGCCTTAATCAATCAGACCGAAAACTTCAGCGAAGGCCACGCACGTGCGTTGATCGGCATTGCCCGCGAGGAAGACCAGATTGCCGCGCTGGGCAAGATCATCACGCAAAAATTGAATGTGCGCCAGACAGAGGAGCTAGCTGCGCGTATCAAGGCGACGGAACGTACCGACCTCACTCATCAACCATCGCCCATCACCCAACGCACCGCGGAACTGGACGAATTGGAGACAAACTTCCGCAATTCACTGATGGTAAAAGTAGATTTGAAGTGCAACACAAAAGGCAAGGGAACGCTCGTCCTCCATTTCAACAATCAGGAAGAACTCGAACGTTTATATAGCCAACTGGTAAAACACAAAGAATAATATGGTGTTAATTTGCATCTAGCTGCTATACAATGGCTCAAAGAGCCATTGTATAGCAGCCAGATGCAAATTAACACCATCGTAGGGGTCCGCTTTAGCGCACCCAACTGCACGAGCGAAGCAATGTGCAGTCTCGGTATATGTCACCCGGAGGAACCCATGACCACAATCGAAAAACCGTTTGATAAAGTGCGCCGCAAAATGGTTGCGGCACGCATCGAATTTCTGGGCCAGCTGGCGAAATTCAGCAAAGAGGAGCTGCAACAACAGCCAGCCGAGGGCGAATGGTCGCCGCTTGAACTGGCCTATCACCTCTATATCGCCGATGGCCTTGCCCTTGAGCAGATGCAACTGGTACAGAACGAAGATAACCCCGAAATCGTCGCGCCCGAAGAGGAGGCACCACGCCGTACCCGCGCCGCCTCGCCACCCGTCTCGCTTGACTCTGTGCTGGGAGGTATGGCCGCCCGCCGAGAAGAAATATTTCAATACCTCTCCACACTGCCCGTCGAAGCCTGGGAGCGTCCCTTCCACCACCACAGCTGGGGCCAGCGCAAATTCTACCAGCTCGTAAACATATTGCCTATACACGACCAAATACATACGCAACAACTGGCGGAGATAAAAGAAAAGATCCAATAATTGGCGATGCGAAATGCCCTGTTTCACATCGCCAATTATTACAGAATGGAGCATTTACAGCAATTGCTGCAAAATAAAATGGTGAGTAGGAAGAACTCGATGATGGTTATAAGGGATGTTCGTTCTTCAGTAAAACGGCTGCTTATTCCAGGAATATGCATGTTTGTCTTGCTGCTGAGTTCATGCACACAACAGCCGCTACCGCAAAAACCCACTCCAACTCCATCGCTCCCAATAGTATTTGATTTTGTTTTTGTGCTACCAGCAAGTACGAAGCAACCTCCATCAATTACTGCGGATGAGTTGAATACGATTTTCTCTGCCAACAATTCACCGGCGCGTGATGAGGGGACCGACTTTGTTACTATTGGCATGCAAGAACGTATTCATCCTGTGTTTCTTGCTGCGCTATTTAGAGCGACCTCTCAGTTTGCTACGAAAGGGCTTCAGGGGATAAGTGCGGCTCAACTTCATACACTTACGTTCGCTCCTTCACGAACTGGAGGCGTCTATGAAGCGTATGCAAGCTGGAAAGATGGAATTCAAGCGGCTGCCCGGCTTCTTTATGACCTGTATTATAAGCAAGAGGGTTATGGCACAGTTCGACAGCTGGTGCCAGTATTTTTCCCATCCAGCAATGGGTGGAATGATACCTGTATACTTACGTCGTTGCTTCAGGCAATCTCCGTCTGGATGCATGGAATGTACTCGTACAAATTTGCATTTATGAAATGTTCGCCCTCTATGAGCTAATTACCATTTGATACACGCAATAATACGTTGATAGTGAGGGAACATGCACATAGATTCAGGCAAAGGTAGAAACTTGAACCATACCCATGTTACACGCTACCTTCGTAACAACTCTCTCTTTATTGCCCTCTTCACCCTCTTCGCCTGCATTTCCTGCGCACCCGTTGCCGGAACACCGCAACCAACTCCCACACCGGCGATAACACGGGTGCCAACTATTCCTTATGTACCACCCGCATCGAGTACCCTCACTATCTCCTCGGCGGGCAACACACTCTTTGCATTACAGGCTATCAACGGCACGCAACGCTGGGAATATACTGCCGATGGTTATCTTGGTCAGCCAGTTGTGAGTAACGCTATCGCCTATGTTGCCTCAAGCAATGGCACGGTTTATGCCTTGCGAGCAAATGATGGCTCGTTGCTCTGGCATCACAGTTTTGCCGTCAAGGGATTTAGCCAGACAGTAACCGTGAATAATACTGTGGTCTACTTTGACATAGATATTCTCAGCGCATCAGGAACTGCGAGTGCTGGCGCGTTGTATGCCTTGCGAGCGAGTGACGGCACTCCCCTCTGGCACTATCAGGCCAATACCCTCTTTACCGGTCCCCCAACGATTGATCAGGGTTCGCTCTATATCAATTCGTCGGACACCGTGTATGCGCTAAGGACAGGCAACGGCTCGGTTCTCTGGCAGCATTCGCTTCAGGATGAGGGGCTGACTACGCCCGGAGCGATGGTTGAAGAAAACGGTATTGTCTGCGTTGGATTCGGCCAACAGGATCAGGCCATGCTGCTGGGATTGCACACGAAAGATGGTTCTATAGCGTGGTCGCGCACTGTACAGGATACCTTCATCAACTCCCTCATCGCGCAAAACGGTCGTATCTACAGTGTTTCAAGCAGCCAGGGGCCGGGGGCTGGCGGAATCAACCTGGCGGCTCTACAGGAGCAAAATGGAGCGATAATCTGGCATCAAAGTATCACCGGCAACGGAACCGGTGTAAAGGGAGACCTCCTGCCATCAGGGATTCTCTACTCGCCATCAGGATTCCTTTACGTGAGCGTGCAAGCAAGTCACGCCGGACTGGTCTACGCGCTCGCCGCCAGCAATGGCCGCGTTCTGTGGCACTATGCCATAGGGGGGTATCCCACCCTTGTCTCTCTGACAGGTGATCTGCTCTCGGTGCAGGGCGCGACATATCAACAATCCAGCGGTGGAACGCAAACTGTTCAACCATTCCTCTACGCTCTACGTGTAGACAATGGGACGCCTCTCTGGATAAAGGCAACTGGTAAAGCGCAACCCGTTTCAACACCAGTTGGTGGGCCGAGCAGTAGTTGAGAAGGTGGCAGTCACAGAGGCGAGGAAACGCAACCTTGTCAGGCCAGGGTAGCCGCAAGGGGATACCCTGGCCTGACAGCAATAATTCACGGCCCCTTTTTGGAACCTGAAACCCTTTTAAACGTATAATATATATTCCTGGATAACCTGGTGCCGCCGAAAACGTCCTGTATTTTGCAAAAAGAGGGAGTTACGCATGAAGTTTTCCAGATGTCTTATTGTATGTATCCTGGCGGCTACCCTGATCCTCTTTACATCGTGTAGTTCACAGAATCCTGTCGTAAACCCTTCGCCCGGTACGTGGAGGATTGTTCACAGTATGAATCCCGGCTTAGCGCAAAATGGCTTGAATGCGGTCACTGCCACCTCTGCCAATGATGCCTGGGCTGTGGGTGACTATTCGAATAGTCATTTTGATGTACCTGCGAGAAAAGCCTTCATTGAACACTGGAATGGCTCTGCCTGGAGTGTGGTCAAAAGTCCCACCACCCCGCTAGATGGCAGCACCCTCAATGGAGTCGCGGCCATTTCCCCGATAGATGCCTGGGCCGTTGGCTACGCTTTCAGCAATAGCAACAATAATGAACAGCAATCCCTGATCGAACACTGGGACGGTACCACGTGGACGTTTGTGAAAAGTCCTAACCTTGCCAGTGGAACGCAACTTTTCGCGATAACTGCCCTTTCTGCCACAGATATCTGGGTGTCCGGTGTGTATGGCAATAACCTGGGGAAACAGAACAATGAACATTCGCTCGTTGAACACTGGAACGGCACCACCTGGACAGTCGTTCAAAGCCCAAACCCTGGTAGTCAATTGAATTCTCTCAATGGGCTGACGGCTATTTCCGCGAACGATATCTGGGCGGTTGGCGTCACAGATAATACGCAGACAGAAGTGGCCCTGATTGAACACTGGAATGGTACGTCATGGCAGACTGTACAAAACCCGAATCCTGGGACGGCTGGTAGCTTCCTGAACACAATCGCGGCTGTTTCCGCGAACGATATCTGGGCGGCTGGCATTTCAAGCAGCGGCTCGACGGCAAATACGCTGATTGAACACTGGAATGGCAGGTCATGGAGTATTGTTAAGAGCCCGAATCCAGGTGCAGCAACAAATTTCTTGACCGCTGTGGTTACTGTCTCAACTCACAACATCTGGATAGTCGGCTTTTCGAGCAACTCATTTAACAGCCAGGAAGAACGCCCTTTGATCGAACACTGGGATGGCACCTCGTGGAGTACGGTCACAAGCCCAAACATTGGAACCCCTACCACCAGTTTGAATGGAGCATCGTTGGTACCACATTCTACGAACATCTGGGCAGTCGGATCAGGAGCCACCTATGGCGTTTCTGTCAGTGTGCCTTCTCCCAGTGCAACCGGGACATCAAACGAGACGCCTGTAACAGCTCAAACGCTCATTGAAACCTGTTGCACCTGAACTGTAGGGGTTCGCTTCAGCGCACCCGCCGCGACGAGCGCAGCCATGTCGCGTCCGTATTTTGACTGGCACACCACTATCGCTGGTGCCTGGGGTGCGCTGAAGCGGACCCCTACAGTGCGACAGCGCGGGGTTGACCAGCGCTGCCGTACTGTAGGGGTATGTTATTGCGCTCCCCTCAATCTCAGCGCCTTTGCCTCGGCGTCGCGGGCATCGCTTTTGCGACTTCGACCCATGCGTTTGAGGGCTTCGGCTTTGCGGAGCCAGTTGTCGGGGTCGTTGGGGGCAAGTTTGATGGCTTGCTCGGCTGCTTCTAATGCCTCCTGTGAGCGGCCAAGCTCTTTGAGTACCAGCGATTTGTTGTGCCATGCCGAGGCCATCTGTGGATTCAATTGTAAGGCATTCTCATATGCATGTAATGCCTGCTGGTAGTTGCGCATGTGATAATAGGTGTTGCCCATGCCGTTCCATGCCTGGGGCAACCTCTGGTTGAGTTTGACCGCCCGGCCATAAGCATCCAGCGCCTGCGGGTATCGCTCAAGTTGATTGAGGAGGCTCCCTTTGTCGTTCCAGGCTGCCGCCAGTCCAGGGTCAAGAGTGAGCGCACGGTCATAGGATTCGAGCGCACGATACCGTTCGCCCATATCATTGAGGATGTTGCCCCGGCGCTTCCAGGCTTTAGCGAAACGCGGATCCAGGCGCACGGCCTTATCGAACATCTCAAGCGCCCGCATCTGTTTGTGTTGCGCATAGAGGACATTGCCCATACCATAGCAGGCAGGGGCATAGTTTTTGTCCAGGTTCAGCGCCTCCTGGAAGGCCGAAAGCGCGTCCTTGTTGCGCCCCATATCATAGAGAACTGTGCCCTTGCCGTTCCACGCGGAGACAAGGGCCGCGTTATAGTTGCAT
>DATGJV010000262.1:0-2793 GCA_035295005.1 Ktedonobacteraceae bacterium
CGCATGTGTCATTGACGTAACCGCCGAAGTTGAGCAAAACCCCGATTTCCTGCTCACCATCGAGCGTGTCGAGCAATGGGAAAGCGAACACGGGCGCATCCCCGTCGGTGCCTGGGTACTGATGCGCACAGGCTGGAGCAAATATACCGATCATGACGCCTTTCTGAACGTGCGCGAAGACGGCCCGCACACACCCGGCTTCCACAAAACCTGCTCGGAATTTCTCGCCACCGAGCGCGACATCCTCGGTGTGGGCGTTGAAACCGTCGGCACCGATGCCGGTCAGGCCGGTGGCTTCGACCCGCCCTTCCCCAACCACACCACCATGCACGGCCACGGCAAATTCGGCATCACCAGCCTCGTCAACCTCGACCAGCTGCCCTCAACTGGCGCGGTCGTCATCGCCGCCCCGCTCAAAATTGTCAATGGGTCTGGTAGCCCGTTGCGAGTAATTGCGATTACAGGGTAAAACATGAGCCAGCCAAATTTTGCGCACATGCGCAAAATTTGGCTGGCTCATGTTAGTAAGCAATTGGCCCTTGCACCCATTCCAGCAACAGGGTACGCTACTTGATAGATACTATCGTCAACATCAGCAGAAGAGGAGATAGCTGAATGTCACTCACCATCCATCAAGTAGACGCCTTTACCAACAAGCCCTTCGGGGGCAATCCTGCTGCCGTTTGCATACTGTCGCAACCGGGCGATGCACAGTGGATGCAGCAGGTAGCAACGGAGATGAACCTGTCGGAAACGGCGTTTCTGTACAAACAGGACGATGGCTTTAGCTTGCGCTGGTTCACACCCACCGTCGAGGTGGATTTGTGCGGCCATGCCACGCTTGCCAGCTCGCATATATTGTGGGAAACTGGACACTTGCAAGCCAACGAACAGGCGCGATTTTTTACGCGCAGTGGGCTACTTACAGCAGAGCGCAAAGGCGATTGGATTGAGATGGATTTTCCCGCCAAAGAGGAAAAGCAAGCTGATGCGCCGCCCAACCTGTTACAGGCACTTGGCGTCTCTACGCAACAAACGCAATATATCGGGAAAAACGTCTTTGATTACCTGGTAGAAGTCGCGTCCGAAGATATTGTGCGCGGCCTGAAGCCGAACATCACCTTGCTCTCGACGGTACAGGCGCGGGGCGTCATAGTGACCAGCCGGGCATCCACGCCGGGCTATGATTTTGTCTCGCGTTTCTTCGCGCCGCTGGCCGGTGTCAACGAAGACCCTGTGACCGGTTCGGCTCATTGTTGCCTTACACCCTACTGGAGCCAGCGCCTGGACAAGAGTGAAATGATCGCTTATCAAGCATCCCCACGCGGCGGCGTATTGCGCGTTCGTGCCAGTGGCGACCGTGTGCAACTGGGCGGTCAGGCAGTCACGGTGCTGCGCGGCGAGTTGATGGGTGTATAACTTGATGAACGTTGACACCCGAATCGGTAATACCACCCTCAGGATGGACACATCGCTCTCGCTCGTGTCCTGGGTGCGCTGAAGCGGACCCCTACAAGGGGTTGGCAACCGCTTCGTACTATTACCGATTTGGGGTATCAATATTCACCGGCATTACAGCGGCGGCCTGGTACCCCACGCGGTGAGCAGCCTCCAGGTCGCCGTAAAGTCTGGTTGTTGCATATCGCGCAGCATTTCCTGATAGAGTTCCTCATAGTTGTCAGGCAACCGACTCCACTTACGAATAAATGGTATCATTGTCCGAAACCCCAGTCGCATATCCTCAGCATAGCCCTGGACATCAGCAGTACCGGCCAGAAATTCGCGTATTGAGGAGCGTGTCTGGACATTCTGAACGCCATATTGCTCCATCAGACGCACCAAATCGTTTGCTACCCCGGCAGTGCCTCGCGTAAAGGTCTCTTCTGTCTGGCCTTCCGAAAAGAGGTGACCCGCCTTGTAAAAGGCATCCCCCGCAAGTGCTGACAGGCGCATCAAGGCCGGGCTGTTCGCATCCATCCCCTCGATCTCGGTGAAACGAATGATCCCACGCGAGCGCGTGATGCGCTGCATCTCGTCGAGCAGTTTGGGCCAGTTCCACGTCCGCATGAAACCAGTTGCAAGGCGCATATTCGTCAGATCGAAGTAACCTTTAGGAAATTCGAGGATGAGCAGGGCGTCCATCACCTGGAACTCTACCCGGTCTTGCACCTGTGCAACCTTCGCCTGTTCCCGTGCGTACTCGATCACACGACTGTTGACATCTACTCCGACAAGTCGTGCCATGTTTGGATAGGTTTTCGCTGTCTCAATAAGCCAGCCACCCGTGCCACAGCCAACATCAAGGACGCGCTGAAAACTATCTGCGTTGGGCTGCTCCGGCAGGACTCCCCCCATTCCTGTCGTCATCAACTGATCCTGCACAGCCAGACGCGCCATCTCGTCCAAATTAGCACGGTCGGCAAAATAGGTGCTGGGATATTGCCGACGCGGTTCCGTTGGATTGGTAGACATGGTAGATTAGCTCTCTCTCTCCGGTGTTCTGGGCGGCTTGTTGCCCCATGCCGTGAGTACGCCCAGGCTTGCCACAAAGCCCGGCTGCTGCATATCGTGTACCATTTCCCGGTAAAGTTCCTCGTAGTTGTCTGGCAGTCGGCTCCATTTCTGAATGAAAGGGACGACTGTGCGGAACGCTAGCCGCAGATCCTCAGCATAGCCCTGACCGGCAGGAGTACCGGCGGCACATTCGATCTGTGTAGAATGGGTCTGGACATTCTGAACCCCATATTGCTCTAGCAACCGTGCTAAATCAGCGGCTACTCCTCCAGTGCCGTG
>DATGJV010000263.1:0-4879 GCA_035295005.1 Ktedonobacteraceae bacterium
ACCAGAAAGCCTGCGAGCTGGAAGATTGCATCTGGGAGCATATGGAGAATGTTAGCCATTTGCGCCCTGACCGTTTAAGCCAACTGGGACTTTTCCACGTTGGCACCATGCTCCGTCAGAGCGATCCCCTGGCCCTTACGCAACTGATCATCCTCTACCACGTCGTCAGCGCCTACAAACGCATGACCCAGGAGGAATATCTGTTCAGGCCGTTGTAACGTTGTAACGGCAATTGTTGACTTTCGTGCGCCAAAATAAGTCTACTAAAGTTGTAATGATGGTTACTCTTCATTCTCCAAAGCTGGAAAGCGCGAGGAGACGCGGGCTCCAATAACCCAGCCAATCGCGCCCAGCACAATTGTCAGACCGAACCAGATCAGTAACACAATGTTGAATGCAACATTAAAGGCGGCAGCCAGAATACCTGCCAGCACAATCCCCACAATCAAGCCTGTCGTCACACCTATCAAACAACCTGGATGCGCGAGGCTGCGACCTCGTAACTTCTTCATCATAGGATGGTATAGTCCTTATCTTTCAGGAAAACTTTCTTGTTGAATGATAACGCCACTAAGCAAAAACGTCAAGGAGCGTGCTAATTGCCAGCTACGTTTCTATCTCCCACCTGTTTTGAGCTGTTACCAGATATCATTGATTGCAACAGCAGTTACATAGTCCTATTTTCTGGACAATCCTTCTTTTTGCGACTATACTAAAAAAAAGTATTCTCCAGGACGAGAATAAAGCATTTCATAGAAGAGAGACGATTGTGCATAGTGGTAGCACGTTCATCGTAATGCGTGGGTATCCAGGTACTGGTAAAAGTACTATCGCAAGGGCCATCGCGGCAGCTTTGCATGCGGCACTCATTGACCGGGACGTTATTCGTCAGAAAGCCGTTGACATTTTTGGGGACTTACCCGAAGTTGGACGTTTTTCATACGAGCTGATGTTTGCACTTGCCAGTGAGCAACTGAGTCTTGGCCTCAGTGTTGTTGTGGATATGCCCCTGACGTATCGCGTGACTTTTGAGCAATCAGAGGCGCTTGCCAGGGAATTCTCGGTTCCCATGTTGGTCGTCCATTGTCAATGCTCACCGGAAGTGCAAAAGCGCCGCCTGGAAGGACGCAAAGGGAAAGTTTCAGAATTCCAGATCACCTCATGGGAGGAGTGGGAGCAATGGAAGCCACGCTTTGAGGATTATGATGATGGCGGTTGTGTTATAGATACGTCTAATCCGCTAGATGATTCGTTGGCAAAGATTATGCATTGTATCCATATTCTTCATAACACCCAGCACAAACAGCACAAACAGCAGGACTTTATCGAGCCAAAATTCTCTGACCAGCATCATATCTAGTAGTACCTCTTGTGCGAAGTACGTTCAATGCGTATAATACAACATGTTGATTCTTGCAGAAATGGGCTGTGATGCACGGTACCATACCAGGCGTGCAGCAAAGAACGCAAGGATACATAGGCAAACTGTGATTGTACCCGTCGTATAATGGTAATGTCAGTCACTCATCAATGGAATACACATGAACGAGCGATGACCTCGCTAATTGACGTGAGGGTGTTGAAACAAATGCCACTATTTTTGTGAAAATGAAAGGAATGTAGTATCATGGCAAACACAGTAAAAGACGCAGTTGTGGAGAAAATCGAAATTGTTGACGAGCTGGATGAGAATACCAGCAAGAAGGGCCGTAAACTCTGGTTTCTTGCCATTCCAGCTCTGCTTATCCTGGCCGCCGGGGCATTCATCTGGGTGCGCCGTTCTTTTGGTACAACCGAAGAGTAAAACGGCGAAGGCTAATTAGCAAATTCTTCCCATTACCAATACAGTGCAAGGTACCTTCAGGGGATATCTTGCACTGTTATTTTCATATTGATTTGCTTTTCTGACTATAATCAAAAATATACCATGATAAATAGATGGTCAGATAGAATACAGGTAAACCTGTACAGTTTTGTGCGGGCTTGCGGGGAGATTGTATGGATTTTCAAACCAAACGTTACCAACGACTAACATCAGGCTTTCTTGTGTCACTTCTTTGCTTACTATTGTTTGTAGCCTGTTCATCAGGGCAATCAAATACATCTACCAAATCGGCCACCAGCACAGCCACAGACCCGGTAACGATACCGTCAACTACCCCTACACCTGTGGACAGCCCTACGAACAAGGCAGAGATTACGTGGCCTGCTTTCAATGGCGGCGGTTCACGCAGTGGTATCAATAGCAGTGAGAAAATCATCACACCAGGCAATGTGGGTCAACTCACACGTTTATGGCAACAAACGTTACCAGCGGTGGTGGATAGTTCACCAGTTGAACTTCCAGACGTGAAAACACCGTCGGGTACGAAAACGTTGCTGTTTGTCACTACGCTCACCGGCAGTTTGCTGGCGCTGGATGCCAGTACAGGACAGCAGGTCTGGCGACAAAATACCGGTGGGCCAAAATTTACTACGAGTTCACCCGCTATTGACCCGTCAGGCCAGTATGTTTATGGCTATGGATTGGACGGCAAAATTCACAAATACACGGTTGGTACAGGTGCAGAGCAAGGCAGTGGAGGCTGGCCGGTCACTATTACAAATATGCCAGATGTAGAGAAAGGTTCATCCTCGCTGAATATTGCCAATGGCTATCTCTACATGACGACCAGCGGTTACCCAGGGGATGCCGGGCATTACCAGGGACATGTCATAGCAATTTCGCTGTCAACAGGCGTGCTGAGCGTTTTTAATTCGTTATGTGCCAACATCCATCAGCTACTGGATACCGTATCCAGCGACGCCAATTACTGCCCCGATGTGCAGTCAGGTATCTGGGCGCGAGCGGGTGCGGTGGTTGACCCGTTAACAGGCAATGTCTTTGTTACCACTGGCAATGGGAACTATACTGCTGATAAAGGTGGTTATGATTACGGCGATAGCGTTATAGAACTCAGTCCCGACCTGCAAAAAGTTGTTGACAGTTACACACCGAGCAATTATAGCTACCTGCAATCAACCGACCTTGACCTCGGCGGCGCATCACCTACGTTGCTTCCCATGCAAAAAGGAAGTTCAACACCATATCTCGCTGTGCAAGCGGGAAAAGATGGCTCGGTGCGGCTGCTCAACCGGCAGAATCTCTCCGGCAAGGGAGGACCAAATCATGTGGGAGGCGAGCTACAATTGCTGAACGGAGCGATGCGAGGAAGTGTCCTCACACATCCAATTGCCTGGAACGATGCGCACAATACAACCTGGGTCTTTATCACCGATGGCGGTGAACTTGTTGCATTCAAGGTAATAACCGATTCACACGGACATACTACCTTGCAAAAGGCGTACCAGAATAATCACGGTGGGAGTTCGCCTTTTATCGCCAACGGCATTCTTTTCGTGCAAGGCAACAATGTCTTATGGGCGATGGAACCAACAACTGGAAATGTCCTCTGGAGCAGTGCGCAAGCATCGGCTGGTGGCTCAATTGGTGGCCTACACTGGCAAAGTCCGATCATCGTCAATGGGCGGGTCTATGTGCCAGATGAATCCAGTCATTTTACAGCGTATGGGTTGAAGTAATTACCGTGTTGTTCATGGTAGGGGTAAGTCTTGTGCCTGCTCTGGAACAACTTCCAGCCCCGGATTGGCGGCTTGCCCTGATGCAATGAGTGGTGCTGTTTGCTCACACTCCTTGATGTCAAAAGTACGGAAGAACCAGTCATCATCATATGTGCGCTTCAATTCGAGCGTGCGTCTCTTGAGCCAGATATCACTAATTCTCACTCTTTTTAGCGCCTCATCAAAACTGGGTGTTGCTGCGTGAGCCGCGAGAACGCGCTCAATGCGCTGCTCATTGAAATGCGCATAGACAAGACGCAAGAAATTGTATGAGATATCAATCCAACCAAATTCAAAGGGAGCAGTACGTCGAAAGCGATGGGAGATTTCTACCCGTGGGACGATCTTCACCTGATGGCCGAGCAACCAGACTCGTAGGCACATTTCTAAATCTTCGCTGCCAAAGTTCGTCATGCCTGAGTCATAGCCGCCAATCTCATAAAAAAATGCTCTGTGGAATGCTTGAAAACATCCACCGGCGAGGGGAACTGAGTAAGGATCAGAAGACTGTTCGCCCAGCCATTTCGGCTCCAGCTTTGCCCCTTTCCAGCTTATTCCGTAGCCTATGGCATGTGGATTCCCCCAGGCGCTGACAGCAGGTACGACAAGCTGTACCTGTTGCTCGTCTAAGACATCCAGGATGGGCGTCAGCCAGTTCTGAGGAAAGAGCATATGAGCATCAATAAAGATCAGAATATTGCTTTCTGCAAAGGCAGCACCGTAATTTCTTGCTCCCGCTACCCCGAGGCGCTCCTCCGTCTTGAGCAGGCGAATCCGCGAATCTCCCGTTTGTTCAATAAATCTGGTGCTATCATCGGTAGAGCCATTGTCTACAACAATAATTTCATACGCGCCTGTAATTGTCTCCTGAATGCTCTCAAGCGTCATGGAGAGATTCTCCCCTTCGTTGAGGGTTGGGATAATCAAACTTACCTTTTTATCCATAGAAATGCGCTTCCCATACTGATAACATCGAAGACAATGGTAAATGCTGCCTGTTCATTTTTAAGTGCAGATGCAACTCTCGTGTGTTGTAGGCGCAAGAGTACCCCTTAGCCAGAAGCAAGGGGTACTCAGCAATATTGCACTATAGAACATGCGCTAAACAGTGCCAAACCATCACTATACACCGAAGAAGAGTTGCTTAATCTTCTTTCTTCTCTCCGAGTTCATGCTCAATCCAGTCCAGTGGACTGTCATTATCCTCCTTTGGCGCAGGAGCGGGTGTTGTAGGCGGCGGTGGAGGTGGTGGAGGTGG
>DATGJV010000264.1:0-3359 GCA_035295005.1 Ktedonobacteraceae bacterium
TTCCACTTCAATGGGGATGGATGCCAATATTGCTGCTGGTTTGAGTTACATTGTTGGGTGGATCACCGGACTGATCTTCTTCTTCATGGAGAAACAAAACCGTTTCGTGCGCTTTCACGCTATGCAGTCTATCCTTTTCTCGGTAGCACTCATCGCGTTCTACGTTCTGATTGATGTCGCCAGCTTCGCCTTAGCCATTGCTTCAATTCCCTTTGTAGGATTGCTTCTCAGCGGCGCGGGATTTTTAGTTGGGATAGGGACGCTCGTCGTCTGGATTTTCTTAGTGATCAATGCCTTCCAGGGCAAGTACTTCAAGCTGCCTGTCCTGGGTAGTTATGCGGAGAGATATGCAAATCCCAGAGTATAAGGTCAACATGAGCGTTCCATTTGCTACTGAGCTGACCGACCTCCATCTATAGGAATGACTTGACCAGTAATATAGCTTGCGCCCTCTGATGCCAGAAAAAGCACAGTGGGTGCAAGCTCTCCTGGTTTACCAATGCGGCCCAGGGGCGCGACTGGAGTGTTAGACGCTTCAGCACGCTGGACAAGGGCCTCGGACATGCGTGTGCGAAATAGCCCTGGCGCAATAGCATTTACTCGGATATTTCGTGCAGCCCATTCCACTGCCAATGCGCGGGTAAGGTTGATTACAGCAGCCTTGCTGGCATTATAGCCAACAGTGTTCAACTGTCCGCCGCTTAAACCGGCGATAGATGCGACATTGATGATGGCCCCCTTATTGCGCTCCAGCATATGTTTTCCTACGGCTTGCGACATTAAAAATGTACCGGTGATATTGGCATCAATGACTTGCCGCCAACGCTCAAACGGCATGGTTTCAGCAGGTGCGCCCCACGTCAGGCCTGCGTTGTTGACCAGCACATCAATTTTGCCGCACGTTTCCAGTGTACGCGATACCAGTTGCTCCACTGAAGCAGGATCGGCCACATCACAGGTAAACGTATGCACTGTTATGCCCTGTTCTTTCAGCGTGTTTTCGGCCTCGTTGAGCCATTGTTCACGACGAGCGGTAATGACGACGGTTGCCCCGGCGCTGCCAAAGCCTTGCGCAATTTCCAGCCCCAGACCCCGCGAACTGCCGGTCACAACGACGACCTCGCCTTGAAAATCAAAACGGACGGTACCCATAGATGCCTCCTCTGTCGTATCATTTTCCTCAATTATGCAACGTATAGGGACATAAGTGCAATGTATAATAAAATATGCTCGTTATTTGCTCTACAAACAGGTACTTGAGATGGGTGAAGCGTCTCCCGCAGGTTGCTGATGCCAATCGTGGTAAAATAGGAGGTAGATGTTTTCTTGACTGGATACAGAGGAGTTTTTCGTATGCACTCATTTTCAAAGGAAGCGATAGAGCGACCTTTCCTTACTCTCCAGGCGGCTGGAGTCCTACGTGAAAATGCAGGAGCAATTAGTCATGCGACAACCGACGCGAGAGAAGGTGAGATCGCCATTGCGGTTATCCAACCTGATTTGAGTTTTGGCGGGGTATGGCTTATTGCGCGTGAGAATCTCATCACACAGGTCTCTCTTGTGGAAGATAAAGGCGGCTGGTCATTCATTTTTTCGTCGCACACCTCAATAGCTCAGGTTGAGGAACGTTGTCTGGAGTTTATGCGCATCGCATTCAGGAGATGGAAGGCCATGCAGCGTTGGGTCAACCGGCATGCATGAATTGCTGGTGAGTATGGGTCTGAGAGAGTAACAACATGAAAGCACGAATAGCTACACAGGAGGATGCAGCCGCGATCACCACGATATACAATCAAGGCATCGAAGATCGCGTTGCTACCTTTGAGACGGATTTGCGTACAGAAGAAGATGTGAAATCGTGGTTCGACTCGCTTTATCCTATCGTTGTTGTCGAAGATGAGGTGGGTATCATCGCCTTTGGTTCAACCTTTGCTTACAGTCAACGTCCATGTTATGCTGGCATTGCGGAATGTTCTGTCTATGTCAGACGTGACAAACGAGGTTGTGGTGCTGGACGAATGGCATTGGAATCGCTCCTTCGTGCTGCCGAAGCCGCTGGATTTTGGAAACTGACCTCGCGTGTCTTCATAGAGAATGCACCGAGTCGCAAACTCATCCGTTCTATGGGTTTTCGGGAGGTAGGTATCCATGAAAAGCACGCGAAACTTGACGGCGTGTGGAGGGATGTCATTGTCGTAGAACGACTGATTGAAACGAATTGTACATAAGATTGAAAAGTTGTGGTTACTCGTACTCAAAACATACAATTTCACATGGACATAGAAAACAAAAGGCGGCTGGCAGGTCTCCCGTGGGATTTCCCTTTAGAAGAATGGCCCGATCACGGGGTTGTGCCGCTCTCTATCCGGCGTGGCGAGTCGCGCCATCCGGTTATTTTTGTGGAGCGTGAGAGTTTTCGTTACGCAATCAAAGAGACGACTCCACGTATGGCCGAGCGTGAAATTATGAATTTGCGCGAAATCGAGCGACGCGGCATTCCCGCTCTCAGCCCTGTTGGCAGCGTGACAGTGCCGGTAGCGCCAGTCTTAATCGAGGCATCTGGCCCTGGCAGTGTGCCGCAATATATCAGCGGCGACAGGGGCTATACGGTGACACAACTGGCACCTCGGGTTATTCCACAGGTATTGCTTTTTCGTGTCCCTTTTACGCGAAAAAACAAACGTCGCATCTGGTCGGCAGTCGCTATTTTGCTCGTCGAATTGCACGAACATGGTGTCTACTGGGGCGATCCTTCACTGGCAAATATTCTCGTTCGTATTGACGGTCAGCGTATTCTGGCGATTATGGCTGATGCAGAGACTGCTGAACTCTTTCCTGGCCCGGTCAATGACCACTTACGCGAACAGGATTTAGACCTGTTTCGCGAGTCGCTGCTGTGGCAAACAGAGGATTTGCGTAATGCGCGTGGCTTGCCCGAAGAAGAGGAAATCGTTGACGATAGAGATTTCCGTTATATCGAACAACGCTACAACTGGTTACGGCGCGAACACAACCGTCTCACATCCCCAACAGGTTTTACGACGGTATTTCAGGCGCAGCACATGTTGGAGAGCCTGAATCGCCTGGGATTTTCGTTGCTTGATATGGGAACAGAGGCAGTTCAACAAATGACCGCTGTCTTACCAGGATGGTATCAACGGCGTGTTCACAACCTGTTAGGTATCACTGTTCCGCGCCGCTACGCCCGCCGTTTTTATAATGGGCTGCTGGGACATCAGGCGATTATGAGCAAACACGAGGGGCGCGATATTAGCCTTGAGGAGGCCGCTCAGGATTATTACACGCACTACCACCTTCCTACTATTCTGCTTTTGCGCAAATACTTGACAAAGGGACAA
>DATGJV010000265.1:0-3574 GCA_035295005.1 Ktedonobacteraceae bacterium
AATTTGTGGTATAGTATGTTTTGCACCGGTAAATAGAAATGGCTTTTCCCCTTTGTCGGTGCGTGAAGCAATGCCGCTTCCGGGCGATGGTGCGCGTTCTCGTAGATGCCGTATCACCGTGGATTCTCCAATGTCGCTGACCACCAGATACGGGTTTCCCCTACTGTGCTGTTTATAGTTTTCGTGTATGAGCAATTACCCGTCAGCACGAACAAGGAGGATACCTTATGTCAGACAATGAATTCCGCCGTCCAATTTCTGTAGACTTCGCACCTCGCGGGAGTTCTTGCGAATGGTGTGGCAAACCTGCTGAAAAACAACTCACAGCCATTGGTGGAAGCTATCACAACGAAAGCGGGCTGTTCTGCAGCCCCTGTGGTGAAAAGTTTTCTAATGCTGTGATTAATGCTGTCAACGCTGCGAATGCAGCCAGGACAAATACATACGCCTCGTAATGAGCATGTAGCCAGTCAAAAGGAAAAGCGAGTGATGTGCAATGAGCTTTTCATTGCACATCACTCGCTTTTCCTTTTGACTGGCTAGTTATTAGAAGTTATGCATAACGGGCCATATATTTGTCAAGATCGAACGTTTTGGCCTGTTGTGTTAACTGACGGGCCGCTTCGTCCATTGTGGGCCGCTCTTGCTCGTAGAAGACACCCATAAATTGCTTATCGGTATCCATGGCCAGAGCAAGCGCCTTCATGCGATCATGCGGATCGTGGTCAGGATCAATAGGGGTGACGGAGGAATCCCAGGCATCGAACGTGTTGTAGAACGTCGGGCAAGGGCTGAGCGCGTGAATAAACGAGAAGCCTTTGTGCATGATGCCCTTCTCAATCAATGCCGCCAGTTCCTTTGGCTTGGCAGAGTATCCGCGAGCAACAAAGCTCACATTGAGGGTGAGCGCGGTCGCAATCGGATTGAACTGCGAGGCCATTAGACCATAAGGAGTTGATTTTGTGACATGCCCGTGAGGGGAAGTTGGCGAGGTTTGGCCCTTAGTCAGGCCATAAATTTCATTGTCCATCACGACAACAGTGATATCAATATTGCGCAATGCGGCGTGGACAAGGTGGCCTGCACCGATACTGAACATGTCACCGTCGCCGCCGACTGCCACAATGGTCAGGTCTGGTCGCGCCATTTTCATGCCCTGGGCAAGAGGCAGCGCACGCCCATGCACGCTGTGAATACCAAAGGTCTTCATGAAGTGTGGGAAACGGCTGGAGCAACCAATGCCCGATACCACCACCGTCTGGTCTGGTGGCAGTTTGAGGCTTGCCAGGCCGCGATAGGTAGCGTTGAGTACTCCGAAGTCACCGCAACCAGGACACCACGTAGGCTTTACTTCGCTTTTAAAATCTTTTGGTGTGAAATTGACAGGTGTCTGTACCACGATTAAGCAACCTCCTCAATTTTGCGCAGGATTTCGCCCGCTGTGAATGGGATACCCCCGAATTTGTTTAAACGAATGGCCTGCAGACCATATTTCCCACCCAGCAAATTGGCAAGCTGCCCGGAATAATTATTTTCGGGTATAATAACTTTGTCTACTGAGCTGATGAATGCGCGAATGGCGCGGTCTGGTAATGGAGAAAGAATTCTTGGATGCAGTGCCGCGACTTTGTAGCCCCTGGCACGAGCGCGGTCAACCGCTTCCTGGATGGTTCCTTCAGTTGAGCCCCAACCAATGATACCGATAGTGGCGTCCGCGTCGCCGTAGCGTTCGGGCTGCGGTAATTCTTCGGCGGCGGTTTCTAGCTTGCGATAACGTTTTTCCATCATCGCTGTATGGTCTTCTGGCTCATAGTCGGGGTGGCCGTGTTCGTCATGCTCAAGGCCAGTCGCGACATAGGGAAGAGCGCCGAAGCCGGGGGTGCTGGTGGCGGATACGCCACTGGCAGTGTAGGCATAACGTGCGAAAGTATGCGCAACTTCGGAAGCGTTGGCATGACCGTTACCGTTATGACCATTTTGTCCATTGTTGTTGGCAGTGAGACGATGCTCAATCGCCATCGGCTGGAAGACACTTCTTTCTACACTCTCGACACGGGCAGTCAGAGACTGATCGGTGAGGAAGAGAACGGGCATCTGATAGCGTTCGGCCATATTGAAGGCTGTGACCATCAAACCATAGCAATCGGCAACGCTGGCGGGTGCAACCACCATGCGCGGTGTGTCACCGTGGCTGGCATTGAGCGCGAAACTCAGGTCAGATTGCTCCATCTTGGTCGGCATCCCGGTGCTGGGACCTGCGCGTTGTGCATCTACGATAACGGCGGGCAGTTCCGTCATTGAACCATAGCCAATCAACTCAGTCATGAGCGAGAAACCGGGGCCGGAGGTTGCCGTCATGGCGCGAACACCGCCAAACGAGGCACCCATCACTGCGGCGAGCGCGGCTATTTCATCCTCGGCCTGCATGAATGTGCCGCCAACCTGTGGCAGTTCTTTTGCCAGCGCTTCCATAATATCGCTGGCGGGGGTAATTGGATAACCTGCGAAGAACTCGCAATGAGCAGCCAATGCACCGGCCACAACTGCCTGGTTGCCATTGAGAACAACGCGATCCGCTTTCTCAACTGTACCTAGCTGATAGCCATCACGTTTAGGCAAATGCTCGGCAACGTACTTTTGCGCAATATCCAGAGCCAGCATATTCTTTTCCATCAGAATAGGATTAGATTTACGTGACTTTGAGAGCTTGGACTCTACAACCTGAACAATAGCCTCAAGAGGAGGGCCAAACAAGGCCGCAATGGTACCCAGCATAACCATATTCTTGGTCTGGAAGAGTTGCACTTGTTTACGTGCAATTTCATTGAAAGGAACGGCATAGGTGATAAAGTCGCCAGCTTCAGGCGTGAAGTCGGAAGGATCATAGATCAGGACTCCACCGTGACACAGGTCGCGAATATTGCGATCATAAGCCTCTTTATTGAGGCAAACGAGGACATCAGCATAGTCGCCCATTGACTTAATCGGCTGATTGCCGATACGAACCTGGAACATACACGGCCCACCGAGAATTTCGGCGGGGAAGGTGCGGAAGGTATACACATGATACCCCCAGCGTGCGGCGGCCAGTGCCATGATATCACCACCAGAGATGGTTCCTTCACCGGACTCGCCGCCAATACGAATTGTTATCTCATTCTCCATTGAACGCCCCCTGGGAAAAAATTATTGCCGCGCCTATTACAACGTTTGGCGCGGCCCTCAAGTAGCGGGTCTCGAATTCCTTTACCAATATCCATTTGTCGTGTTGGGCAGAATCTAACCCTCCCTGTAACTGGAGTCATTATAACACACATATAAGGAAATGGCGTACATCAGTATCACAAATTCTTATTCATCGCTATAAATTCGTAAAGCACCCCGCTACCCATGCTCGAAATCCGCAACATTTCGCCGAAAATAGCACGAATACATTCCAGATCGCAATTTGCCACGGAACCAGGTATAGGAAGAAAATGCTACTTCACAATTCTACGCGAGTATGTTACAATGCATTCTGCAAGGGCCCATAGCTCAGTGGTTAGAGCAGTCGGCTCATAACTGATTGGTCGCT
>DATGJV010000266.1:0-4577 GCA_035295005.1 Ktedonobacteraceae bacterium
TACTCTAAGGTCGGTATTATACACCAATTATGACACGCTGTCACCATCCAATTTTGTGCGTTTTTTAAGGCATATGGAGGCACGGACGAAAATAGGGGAATAGTCGGCACGCCGACTATTCCCCTATTTTCGTCCGTGCCTCCATATGCCTTAAAAAACGCACAAAATTGGATGGTGACAGCGTGTCATAATTGGTGTATAATACCGACCTTAGAGTAGATTACCAAATTGCTAACAGAAACCATAGAGCAGTGTGCATTTTTCTTAGATGAACCATTGCCATTGACGCTCGAACTCGAAGAGGCAAAGAGACAACGCCATGACTACGACAACTATCGCACGCGGGAAATACCATATCTGGACGGTTGGTTGCCAGATGAATCAGGCCGACTCACAGCGCATTCAGGCCATGCTGGACGAAATGGGTTGGGAAGAAACTGGCATGGATCAGGCAAACCTCGTCATACTCAATACGTGCAGCGTCCGTAAAGCGCCGGAGGAAAAGGCGCATAACCAGCTTGCCCAGCTGCGACAGGCAAAGTCGAAACGCAGCGATTTGCTGGTAGCCCTCATGGGCTGTATGATTGGCAACCAGAAAACCATAGACGAATTGAGCAAACGCTATCCCCACATTGACCTCTTTATGAAGGTGGAGCAAGCGGACATCCTGCCGCGTTTCCTTGAAGAACGCTGGACACCTATTTCCGGCGCGGGTTGCCTCGATATCGAATATTTGCCCAACGATGGCAACGAGAACGTTGAGAGTGATGCGATAGCGGAAGAAGAGTTCACAGAACCAGTTCAGCCAACATTCGCCACCTCGACCATCAGAGTGGGAAAACGTACTGTGCTACCTATGGCAATTACTCCGAAGCCTGGCGAGCGCATCGCGCACTATCCCACAAAGGTGGAACTGGCCCCTGCCAGCCCGACGGCGTGGCTCCCCATCGTACTTGGCTGTAACAAAGTCTGTACCTACTGCATCGTCCCTTATCGCCGTGGCCGCGAACGCAGCAGACCTGTAGATGAATTGCTCTTCGAGGCCAGTACACTGGTAGCAAAAGGCGCGA
Source organism: Ktedonobacteraceae bacterium (assembly GCA_035295005.1). Taxonomy (GTDB): domain Bacteria; phylum Chloroflexota; class Ktedonobacteria; order Ktedonobacterales; family Ktedonobacteraceae; genus DATGJV01. Next base: position 1,071 of record DATGJV010000266.1, read on the forward strand.
AAGAACTGACATTGCTCGGTCAAACGGTCGAATCCTACGGTCTCGATTTGCCAGGGACACCCGACCTCGCCGACCTCATGACTGGTCTAAGCGACATCGAGGAATTGCAACGCATCCGCTTCATGACATCGTATCCGCGCTACATGACCGATAGTATGATTGAACGCATGGCGCACTTGCCCAAAGTTTGCGAACATCTGAACATTCCTGTGCAGTCGGGTGATGACGATATGCTCAAGCGCATGAAACGGGGTTACACCCTTGATGAGTACCGCGAACGTATCGCACGAGTGCGCGAACTCTGGCCCAATATCACCCTTTCCACCGACGTTATTGTTGGCTTCTGCGGTGAAACGGATGAGGAGTTCCAACATACACTTGATCTGCTGCAAGAGATTCGCTTCGATGTAGTACATGTCGCCGCGTACTCACCCCGCCCAGGGACAGTTGCCGCACGCTGGGAAGATGATATTCCCCTTGCCGAGAAAAAGCGCCGCTTGCATGCCGTTGAAGAGGTTCAGGCCAGTATTGGGCTTGCGCTGAATGAGCAATACATCGGGTGTGTCGAAGAGGTCATGGTTGAAGAAAGCAATCATTCACACGGGCGCTCCCAGTGGAAGGGGCGCAACCGTGCCAACAAATGGGTCTTTTTCCCACAGGATGAACACGCAAGCGAGAACAACATCCGTCCAGGCGACATGGTACCCGTGCGCATTGAACACACTACTGCCTGGTCGTTGCAGGGTTGCGCTGTTGCGGTATAATAAGCAAATTAAACAACTCACATTCCGTGAAGATGGAGGAGGCGTTCGATGACGCAGACACAACCTATGCCTTCTGAAGAGAAGGCACGGCTCAAAAAACAATGGACCGACCTGGCTATCCAGCAGGCCCTATCCAGTCAATGGGAAAATGCGGTAGTCACAAACCGCAATATCTTAAATATCTTCCCGACTGACCATGAAGCACTCAATCGTCTCGGTAAGGCGTATAGCGAGTTGGGACAATATACTGAGGCCCGACAAGCGTATACGCAGACCTTAAAATATAGACCCGACAACTCCATTGCGAAGAAAAACCTTGATCGGCTCGCCCTCTTACAAGAAGAGTCCGCGAAGTTACATATCGGCTCTGAACGTATAGACCCACGTCTCTTCATTGAAGAGACGGGCAAGACCGGCACGACGGAGTTAATCAATATTGCTCCCGCCTCTGTACTGGCAAAGGTTGGCGTGGGCGATAAAGTGCAACTGCACGTTGTCGGACACACCATTCAAGTCAAGAATGCAATTGGAGAGGAAATCGGACGCATCGAGCCGCGCCTCGCCAATCGCCTCATCACTTTTATGGAGGGTGGCAACCGTTATGCAGCCGCCATCCTGGCAATGGAACAGGGGCAGGTACGTCTTATCATTCGCGAAGAGTATCAACACCCCAGCATGTTTGGCAAAGTCAGCTTCATATCACAGGGTGGTGGCGATACTATCCGCGCTTACATCAAGGATAGCATGCTGCGCTATGATCGCGATGACGATGACGAGCTGGGCAACGACGACGAATATTACGACGGCGGCGATGAAACCGACGAGCTAACCGAGATTGATTTCGAGAACACCAACGAACCCGAAGAATAATCTAACAGCCGGGTTAAGCGGCTGAACTGAAAGGATCACCTATCATGAACAAAGCAAAAAAAGTAGCATGGCACAAACACCTGGTCAAGGCAAAAAAACACGAAGAGAAACAAAAAGCGTTAAAAGCCAGTGGAGCTTCGACAACTACAGCGATAGCGCGGCGCTAGATGCCGCGCTTCATTCTATTTGTAAACTGAGCGATGAGCAATGGGCAGCCAACCTCCAGCGACATCATCGGCCTCGGTGAGCAATATCCTTACCCTGCTCGCCTCACGCGATGCCCAGCTAGCTGGAGGCGCAGAGGGATTGGAACGGCGCGTCACCTGGGCCAGCCGGATGCGTGCGCGGCTACCGGCGTTTGAAAGCGTGCAGGGGGGTGAACTGGCTCTGCTTACCCTCCCACAATTACGCCGACTTGGTGAAACGCTCCCACACCTGCTGAAAAGCTTGCACCATGAAGGAGTTGCGGCAGTTGCTGTCGCAGCCTCCTCTCTGGAAGCACTGGGGGAAGATGCCATCGCTCAAGCAAACGCGCTGCACTTCCCCCTTATCCTGCTACCCCCAGCGGCCCCTATTGAGGAAATTGAACGCGAAGTCATCTATTTCGTTGTCAGTTTTCGCGGCGAAATTGAACGCAAAGCTTCCGAGATTGCCCATCGCTTGATGCAATTCAGCATCCAGGGTGCAGATATGGAAAGCATTTCTGAACACCTTGCCCGTAGCACCGACAAATGGGTCATTGTGCAAAATGCTGACCAGCGCGTGCGCGTGCAGGCCGCTCCTCCAAATAAACAGGCGCTCACTTTACCACCCCTGTTGACAGATGAAGTACTCTGGCAACAATCACTATCACGAGTAGTTGCCCCTATCCTTATTCGGCACGAGACCGTCGGGTATCTCTCTCTGGTCTCCAACGATGGCGATTTCGACTATCTTGAACGTATCACCCTCGGGCAGGTTGTCCCAATCCTTGCCCTGGCATACGCCCGCGAACGGGAGCGCAGCGAGGTCGAGGGCCGCTATTCAGCCGAAGCTTTCACAGATGTAGTGCAGGGAAACTACCAGCAACCCGAAGAGATGCTTGCTCGCGCACGTCTGCTCGGCTATGACCTCACACTCCCACAGGCAATAGTCATCTTCGAACTGGCAGCAATTGAACCAGATTATGCACCCACCAGCTCCCAGGCACAGTGGAACAGACGTGTACGTGAAGAATTGCTACGTGACTGGCCCACCAGTTGGATTTACAGCGAAGCTCGACGAGTATCCGCACTCCTTCCACTGAATAGCAACAGTGCGAACGGTGAAGACGAAAACGCGGTTATGACCCGTCTGGAACGAGTCCAGGCCCGTATTCAAAAAAGTGGAAGCAACAGCAGTAACAACGTCAACAACGACTATGGCATGCCTCTCTATTCCGCCGGTATCGGGCGCATCGCCAAAGACTTGCAGTCCATACCACAGGCATACCGGGAGGCGCAACAGGCATTGGAAATTGGTCAGAAACTCTTCGGCGAAGGCAAACTGCACTCATTCGCTCAACTTGGCATCTATCGCTTGCTCTTCCATTTAAACGGGCAAAGCGAACTACACGATTTTTATCAGGAGACGCTCGGTCCTTTGCTTGCTGCTGACACTCGCGGCGACGGTGCCTTCATCGAGACGCTGGAATGCTTCTTCCGCTGCAACGGCAACCTGAGCGAAACGGCCCGCGCCATGCATTTCCACCGCAACTCCCTGCTCTACCGCCTCGGTCGCATCGAAGAGATTCTGGGACGTTCCCTCGAAGATGCGGAACTTCGCCTCTCATTGCAAATCGCATTGAAAATACACCACCTGTTGTAAAACCTCAAGGTTATGATATAGTAGATGT
>DATGJV010000267.1:0-2909 GCA_035295005.1 Ktedonobacteraceae bacterium
ACAGGCCAACAGGGCTACCGCCTGACGCAAACGGAGATGGCGGCAATGGCCGGTACCGCTCGCGAGGTGGTAGGGCGTGCGCTCAAAGTACTGGAAACTGCTGGCGCTATCGAGATGCGCCAGGGGCGTGCTGTCGTCCTCAATCGCGAACGTTTGCATATGCTGATATAGAATATTTCACGTGCTACTCTTTGCCGATCATCACCTCGGTAGATTTGATGATGACAATTACATCATCGCCTGGCTGCAAGTTCAGTTCTTTGAGGGAACCAACGGTGATAGCCGAAACAACTTCCTGGCCGTCAGGCAATTCAACAACGACCTCCGCCATGACCGCCCCCTGTTTGAATGTTTTCACTTTGCCCTTTAGCTGGTTACGTGCGCTCATTTTCATGAAGATATATTCCTTTCAGTTGTAAAAAACGACGAATTGCGGTACACTCCTATTACGCCTGCGGCGTAATAGGAGTGTACCGCAATTCGTCGTTTTTTACAACTGAAAACCATCTTTGGCTTTTTCAAAGAGGTTGCGGAAGATGTTTTTGTCGTTTTGCTCGCTCTGTTCGCGGTCAATGCGATCAAATTCTTCGAGCAATTCCTTCTGCCGGGCGTTCAGGTTGGTCGGCGTCACGATTTTGACGATAACGTGTTGGTCGCCGCGTGCGCTGCTATGAACGACTGGAACACCCAGACCCTTGAGCCGGAATGAGCGGTTGCTTTGCGTGCCAGGCGGTATCTTGAGCGCGGTGGTCTTATTGTCCACCGTCGGAACATCAACTTCCGCGCCAAGTGCGGCCTGCGTAAAGGTGATGGGCAATTCGTAGATGATATCGTTGCCTTGCCGTTTGAAGAACGGGTGGGGCTTGACCGTGAGAATGACGTAGAGGTTGCCCGGTGTGCCGCCGCGTGAACTGACTTCACCAGCACCCGTCACTCGTACATTAATGCCATCATCTACGCCCGCTGGAATATTGACCACCTCGCGGCGTGTGTTGCGTACACGCCCCTGGCCGCGGCATTTCTCACAAGGCGTGGTGATGACACGTCCCTCGCCACGGCAGCGTTCGCACATCGTCACATTGACGAACTGTCCGAAGATTGATTGCTGGACACGGCGAATCTCACCGGTACCCTGACAGGCGGAACAGCGCGAGGTAGAAGTGCCTGGCTGAGCCCCGCTCCCGCGACAACTCGCGCACGTTTCCCAGCGCGGAAGTTCGATCTCCTTCTGGCAACCAAAGACGGCCTCCTCGAAAGTAATCGTCATATCATAGCGCAGGTCGGCACCACGCTGCGAACCGGTGCGGCGCTGCGTATTTCCTGTACCTGAGAAAAAAGTCTCAAAGATATCGCTGATATTGCCAAAACCGGAGAAGTCGCTAAAACCGGCACCGGCACCGTTTTCAACGCCCGCGTGACCAAAACGGTCATAGGCGGCACGTTTCTGCGGGTCGCTCAACACCTCATATGCTTCATTTATTTCAATAAAGCGGGCTTCCGCTCCCTGCTCTTTGTTGGCATCCGGGTGAAATTGCTTCGCAAGGCGACGAAAAGCCTTTTTGACCTCATCATCGTTCGCGCTGCGTGCGACACCTAATACCTCATAATAATCTCGTTTGCTTGCGGCCATGACTGGTCCTTTACCATAAGAAACAGGGCGCGTCTAATTCCGCGCTACCACATTTACATTGAATACACTGCATTAGGCTGTGCCATATAATGTTACATTGTTCCACAGTTTAGCGCAAGGGCTATAGCCAATGTAGGGCAATTTTCTGGCCCCACAATGGCATTGCCATTGTGGGGCCAGAAAATTACATTTCCTTGTATTCGCCCTCGATGGTGTCATCGTGGGATGAGCCTTGCTCGGTGTTGCCACCATCGTAGCCGCCGCCGAAATCAGCGCCCGGCTCGCCTGCACCCGCACCGGCCTCCGGGCGATAGAGGGACTCGCTAATCTTGTAGAAAGCTTGCTCCAGCGACTCACGCGAGGACTTGATACGCGCTACATCGTCGGTTGAGAGAGCTGCACGCACGTCGGCAATCTTGCTCTCAAGCTCGCCTTTCTGTTCGGAGGTGAGCTTGTCGCCCAGGTCGGCCATGCTCTTCTCGGCACGATAGGCCGCGCTATCTGCCAGGTTGCGCTCCTCGACCTCTTCCTTGCGCCGCTTGTCGTCTGCCGCGTGAGACTCAGCATCGCGTACCATGCGGTCAATCTGGTCTTTCGAGAGACCGCTTGACGCGACGATGGTAATCTTCTGCTCGCGGCCAGTTCCCTTGTCGCGGGCGGAAACGTTCACAATGCCGTTGGCGTCAATGTCGAATGTGACCTCAACCTGCGGAATACCGCGAGGAGCGGGTGGAATACCATCCAGGATGAAGCTGCCAAGCGAGCGATTGTCTTTAGCGAACTCGCGCTCACCTTGCAATACGTTAATCTCGACGCTGGGCTGGTTGTCGCTCGCGGTCGAGAAGACCTGACTCTTTTGTGTCGGGATGGTGGTGTTACGCTCGATCAGGCGTGTAAAGATGCCGCCCATCGTTTCGATACCCAGCGAAAGCGGGGTAACATCCAGCAGCAACACATCTTTGACATCGCCGGTCAACACGCCAGCCTGGATAGCGGCACCGATGGCAACCACTTCATCCGGGTTAACGCCGCGATTGGGCTCTCGGTCGAAAATGCGGCGCACCATCGTCTGTACGGCTGGCATACGGGTTTGCCCACCAACTAGCACGACTTCGTTGACATCACCGGGACGGGCCTGAGCATCTGAAAGCGCCTTCATGACCGGGCCGCGAGACTTCTCAATCAAGTCTTCCACCAGCTGCTCCAACTTCGAGCGTGAGAGCTGCATGGTCAGATGTTTCGGGCCACTGGCATCTGCCGTGATGAAGGGCAGGTTGAT
>DATGJV010000268.1:0-5630 GCA_035295005.1 Ktedonobacteraceae bacterium
CGCGGTGAGGCGGTCTTCCAGATTGCCCTGTTCTTCCCCTCCGGTTTCAAATGTATTCCACTCTTTCATCGTTACTTACACCCTTTCTTCCATCAACAATGTTCGCAAACGCTCACGAGCGCGGTTAAGGCGAGATTTCACAGTACCAACGGGCCAACCCAGGACCTGTGCGATATCACCTTCCGTCAGGTCAGCGCCGTAGCGTAAGGCAATGACACGGCGTTGATCGGCATTCAATTTCATTAATGCCTGTCGTACCTCCTCACGCCGGGCAATATTCTCTTGCATATCCGGCATCATAGTTTCATCACTGAGAACGGCTCGCTGCTGCCATGCCACCATTTCTTCAAGGGAGATTGGCTGTTTGTGTACCTTCTGTTTTTCCATAACGTCGAGCGCATGACGATAGAGTATACGCATCAGCCAGGGGCGAAATGGGCTTCCGTGCTGGAAATGCGGAAGCCCACGCCAGGCAAGCAGAAACGCGCCCTGCGTGATTTCTTCGGCCAGCGCACGGGCATGGCAGAGCCGCAACGCTGCCGCCATCGCAACAGCGTGATGCTCCTCCCAGAGGTGCCGAAACGCCTCCTGGTCTCCATGCGACGCTCGTTGTATATATTCGTCTTCGCAGGTAGCCACAAACTCTCCTCTCTTCTACTGATGTACTACGGAGGAAGAGCATGAAAAGGTTCCCAACTTGCTTGAAAATGGACAAACCGCTACAATGGAAAAGACTCAGGAACATGTGAAAGGAATAGCAGGGTTCGATGGAAAAGAGAAGAGAGGAAACATCACTGGATACAGGAAAACAACAGTCTATTTTCGAGCAGACCCCTTTATTAAGTCATAAGTATTACGAGCTTCCATCACTTTTTACGCCTGAAAACTTGTTACGCGAGGCTCGGCGACAAAAAAGGCTCGATGAGGGACTTATCCCAGACGTTTGTGTGCTTGATCCAGACGGCGATCTGGTTGATCACCTCTCTGCTACAGGTCGCTCTCATCGGCATTCGACCTGGGCATGTTATCACACAGTTCTTGATACATTTGTACATGAAGGGATCGAATATGGGATTGTCGGTCGCGTAGTTGGCGCACCGTTTGCGGTACTGGTAGCAGAAGAACTATTTGCATCCGGGTGTAAGCTGCTTATCAGCATCACTTCGGCGGGTCAGATTGTCTCAATGGGGCAACCTCCCTATGTCGTTCTCATTGAGAAAGCACTGCGTGATGAAGGCACTAGCTACCACTATTTGCCTCCTTCGCCCTACAGTTACCTGCGTCTGTCTCTCCGTGAGGCAGTGTGCAACTCATGGGAACACACAATTGTTCCACTACACGTCGGAGCGAGTTGGACAACCGATGCACCTTTTCGGGAAACAGAAACAGCAATTGTTGCCTACCGCCAGATGGGCATTCTGGCCGTAGAAATGGAAGCTGCCGCACTTTACGCTCTGGCACAGGCGAAGCAGCACGACATCATCTGCTTCGCTCATGTGACTAACCAGATGGGACAAACGGAAGGAGATTTTGAAAAGGGAGAAGCATCAGGTTGTACAACCGCTTTGGACGTGATTAGCCAGACAACACAGAGCTGGCACATACGCCAATCTTGAAATGAACGACATGCTTCCGACCTCAATACGACTAGATTGAATGATCTTTACTTCGTTGAAAACATCACTTTGCTTGTATTACTCTTCTAACCGTACTCTGGAAATAGATTGTCCCTAACAAAAGGCCATAGACGAGGCAGAGTACAAAGGGATAGAGAAATGAACCGATGGTGATATGGGCGATTGGTGCGCGGCCTGCGAAATTTGCGACCAGCAAGGCGAAGATTACCCACCATGCCAGGCCCAATGCCACACCGGTTATGATGGCTCGTCTGATACTAATGAGCTTGCTACCCTGTAGCAGTCCGAAAATCAAGCCAAAGAGGAGACCCAGGAAGATAATAACGAGAAAACCATAGAATTTTCCCGTGTCTTTTGTACCCAGCGCGAACCAGTTGGCAACGCCGTAATAATCATTGCCAGGGCCGTAGTCTACAAAGTAGAGTGCTGCGATTAGTAAACTGGCAAGAAATCCAGCGTAGAGACCTCGAATGATATTGCTCATAATGCTCTATTCTCACTTTCGACACACTAGACGAACCAACGTAACAGGCGAGCGAAACGATGATCGTTCGCGGCAGCTCGCAGACGTGGTGCCAGCCACTGGTCAATGCCGAGGCGGCGCCCGGCAGGAATAGGCGCAATGGCGAGACCGAGCAGCACAATCGTACCATACGTCCAATACCACTCGCTGGTGGATAGACCAACATACAGTTGAAGGGCAAGCAACGTCGAGAGCAATGCACCAAAGCGTGTGAAGAGGCCAAACATGAGGCTCATGCTCACAATGAGTTCGGCAGTCCATACACCAGCAGCCAGGGGAACAAACAATGTACAACCCGTTGGAGAACTGGCGGAAGTGCAACCTAACAGGAATGTATGTTGGAGCAGAGAACCATATCCTGGAATAAACGCATAGTGTACTTCGCGCTGGATATATGGATAGAGTCCTTTGAAGTCTGGTGGCAGTTTCCAGAATAATTGCTGAAACCAGAGATAGCCAACGAAAATGCGTACAATAGCGAAAATAGTAATACTGCGCTCGCTTAGCGTTATGGGAGCGATACTTGCTCCTCGCTCCTCTGCTGTTGTAGTGGCCAGGGTCTCCTGACCCCGCGCTGATGACATGGTACTCATACGTTCAATTGCTCCTCTGTTATATTTTTTGCAGGGTATGTGATACCTGTTTAACACGTAAGAGGGGGTTCTTATTTGCACATCTTTGTAGAACTGGCTACAATAGAGAGAAAAGGAGAAGGTCATATGTTCCATATCGGCTGCCCTATGTGGGGCTATAAAGAGTGGGTCGGCAATTTGTTTCCACCGCATACACAGCAGAGCGATTTTTTGCGTCTCTATAGCCGACAATTCAACACAGTGGAAGGCAATACAACATTTTATGCCACGCCATCAATTGAGACACTGTTGCGCTGGTGCCAGGAAACGCCTTCCACTTTCCGGTTTTGCCCCAAGATTTCACGCGACATCAGTCACGGAACAAATTTGTCTGTAACGAGAGACGAGACCTTACTATTTACAGAGCGCATGCGCGGGTTAGGCGAACGCCTGGGGCCAATGTTTCTCCAACTCCCACCAGGGTTCGCACCCACCCAATTGTCGCAGTTAGAAGCGTTCCTGACGTTCTGGCCCAACGACTTGCGATTGGCTGTCGAGGTACGTCATCAGAGCTTCTTTCAGGAGCTACATGCGACAACTCTGAATACATTGCTACAAGGCTATGCGGTGGCACGAGTGATGATGGATACACGACCTATTCAGATAGGCTCCGCTAAAGAAAAACAGGTATTGCAGACCCGCGAACGGAAACCGAATTTGCCGCTACAACTGGCGATTACCACTGATTTTACCTTTGTACGCTATATAGGCCATCCGCGGATGGAAGTGAACGAACAATTTCTGGATACCTGGGCTAAACAAATGGCAGAGTGGCTCAAGCGTGGGATGACCATCTATACCTTTTGCCACTGTCCTTATGAAGTACATTCTCCCACTATTTGTCAGCAGCTCTACCAGCGTGTCAGCGCCCTGGCTCCAGTTCCACCTTTACCATCGCAGCACGAGCAATCGGGGCCACCGGAGCAGGCAACGCTTTTCTAAATAGTGGAGAATCCAGGGTTGTCCTTTCAGAATTTCCTATTGTCTTTGTAACAATTGCGGGTGAGGGGAATGAGCGTGCCGGGGTACCCTTAGCGGTAGTAATCACCTTATTGTATACTTTCAAATATTTTTCAGCCATCACTCGCGAGGAAAAATGGTTCTCAACATACTGGCGTGTTGCTTCCCGGTCAATTTCGTTAATACGAGGAATGAAACGCACCATCTCATCCACGTCATGTACTAAAAATCCTGTCTTGCGGTGTACCACAATTTCCGGTGCCGCGCCACGCGCAAAGGAGATAACAGGACAACCAAGCGCCATTGCCTCGATCATCACCATACCAAAAGGCTCCTCCCATTCAATCGGGTTGAGAAAACCACTGGCCCGGCTCAGTAAGCTAATCTTCTCTTTCATGTTAACCGGTCCAACATACCTGATCTGCTCGTTATCAACCTGGGGCTTAATCGTATTCTGAAAGTAGTTGACGGCATCTTGTACTTGCCGATCTATCGTACCAGCCAGTACAAGGTTCACTCCCGCTCGTTTTGCCGCTTCAATGGCAAGATGAGGCGCTTTGTCAGGAATGAAACGCCCCAGCCACACAAAAAAATCTCCCTGTTTCTTTGCCTTTAAAGTATATTGTTGCATTGGTACCCCGTGATGGATGATACCAACGAAATCAAGCTTGTAGGGAACTTCCGCGAGGGCGCTTTCGCTAATTGCAACCATCGGCACCGAGGAAGCCCATTCCATATACAGCTCGTCGGCTTTCCCCGTCCAATTTTGCACACGGTCAAAAGGGAAACGACTATGTAACGTCGTGACATGCGGGGTCTTAAGGTCAAGGCTGAAGGGGAAAATATACATATCTGAGCTTGAGGAAAGATGCATATGCACAATATCAAAACTATGCGCCTTGACGTACTCCAATGACTTGTACATATGGTAATAGGCTTTGAGGTGTGCCGACCAGGGAACACTTTCTTCGCTTAATGAGGTGGGGAAAAATGAAACCAGCTTAGCTGAGGTTTTCGCGTCACCTGGCGCAAATAGCGTCACATCATGGCCCTGGGCTACCTGCTCCTCAACAAGATTATAAATAACCGCTTCAGTTCCTCCATAATTCTTCGGAGGAATAGGAAGCCACGGTGGTGCAATCTGCGCAATTTTCATCTGTTAGCGTCCTTTACAGCCATCTTCACACGCTCCATCAGCATCTAAATACCTGTTAGGTTAGCCACTTCGTGCTTACATGCTCATGCTCTACTTTTTACACGAAACAACCATATCTGGGGTTCCATTCTGCACGAAACAATTCAGCATCAACTACCCTACAAACTATATTATGATATTCCTTAGCATGCTGTCAAAATATCCATGTATGCTGCACGTAGCAACATAACAGCCATTTCATTAATATTTCATTTTTTCTATATTATCATTCGTAAATAGTACACTTTGAACGGGAACAAAGGCGTTTGACAAATATCGGGCCGAGTATTATAGTATAACAAAGATACCTGTCTTACCTCGTTAGGTGAGGCGGCTGCATGAATACAGGCCACTGATCAGAAACGTCGAGAGACGCCAATGCATCAGGCCAGGTCTCGTCGGCATAAGGCGGGACCCAAAGTGGCTAGATAGCCTTGAGCTACCTTACGTCATGCAGTGCCAAAGCTCAACTAGAGGGGAACATTCAACAGCAATTGTGCGATGCCCCCTCTTCAACATGGGGCATTTTCTATTGAACCTGCCCTCAAAAAGGAGGTTCGTTATGAACAAAATGGTAGCCACGCGGCAGAAGCAAGTGCGCCGCGTCTGGTTGCGCCAATTACTGTTGATCCTCTCGGTTATCGGTCCTGGACTCATCACCGCCAACGTTGATAATGAGATCG
>DATGJV010000269.1:0-3175 GCA_035295005.1 Ktedonobacteraceae bacterium
TTGCCATCGAGAGTAGTAAAGGCGAACTAGGGGTCTATTTTATCAGCGATGGCAGCGAGTATCCGTGGCGTGCGAAATTGCGCGGCCCCTCGTTTGTCAACTTACAAATCCTGCCCGAAATGCTCCGCGGTCACAAAATGAGCGATGTGGTAGCAATTATGGGCAGCATTGATATCGTACTGGGAGAGGTTGACAGATAAATAGATAGCGTAGATAACATCACAACTGGAGTCATTTTATGTTTATACATGTAGTGTTGGGTGACGATATAGGCACGGAACTTCTGAACGGCATCATTTCGTGGCAGTTCCTGCAATTTGTTGTCGCCTTTATCTCGTTCTTCGGTTTTATCCTGACGAGCGCCATTATTCTGATCCTGGCTGAACGCAAAATCATGGGTTATATGCAGGATCGAGTCGGACCAATTCATACCGGTCCCTGGGGACTTTTGCAGACGGTCGCTGATGTAGGTAAACTTCTGCTGAAAGAGGATATTCACGCGAGTCTGACGGACAAAGCTGTATTCTTACTGGCGCCGTCGGTATTCCTCGCGCCTATTGTCGCCGCCTTTGCCGTGATACCGTTTTCGCCCTATGTAGGCTTACCGGGAACGGCACTCGCCACCGGTATTATTTACTACGTCGCAATGAGTTCCATTGACGTTATCGGTATCATCATGGCGGGTTGGGGCTCCAACAATAAATATTCTCTGATGGGCGGTCTTCGTTCAGCTGCACAAATGATTTCCTATGAGCTACCGCTTGTGCTGGCTCTGGTGAGCGTCGTGATGTTCACCAGTATCTTGAATAATAGCGGTATTGGCACGATATCTATTCGCGATTTACAGAGCCTCCAGAATTCGTGGCCTGTCAAAGGTGTTGGCATCGGCATCCTGGATTTCATCTTCCAGGGCTTTACCCCGTGGTCATGGTTCTTCCTGATGCAGCCTTTGATGCTGATCATTTACTATATCTGTGGACTCGCTGAGACAAACCGCGCCCCCTTTGACCTGCCAGAGGCAGAGTCAGAACTGGTCGCTGGCTATCTGACCGAGTACAGCGGTATGCGTTGGGCACTGTTCTTCCTGGGTGAATATGGCAATATGACCATCGTATCTGCCATTGCCACATACCTGTTCCTCGGCGGTTGGTCTGGCCCAGGTGTTGCCTTCCTGACCGGACTCAATAATCCCGGTTGGGGTCTGTTAGGAAATCTACTGGGTGTTGCCTACTTCATCGGGAAAGTCTACGGGCTGTGCTTCGTCTTTATCTGGGTACGCAGCACGTTGCCGCGTCTGCGTTCCGATCAGTTGATGCAGTTCGCCTGGCTCATCCTGATACCGATAACGCTGGCTAATATCCTGATAACGGGTCTGGTTTACCTCATCATCCATAGTTTTGGGCTAAATGATTATGCCACCAACCTGATCTTCTTGATTGTGATAGCCGTTGTTAACTGGGCTATGCTCTTTCTATTCATCCGTATCGTCGGGCGTGCGACAACCGCGACAACGCGCCGCGCTTCAGCCCCCTCCATTCGTGCGCAACGCCGCACAAACGTTGCCGGGCAGATACCAGAACGTGTTGGTAGTGGTGCCGCCGGGAGTGGGCAGTAGTAATTTCTATCAAAAAAGGGTGAGAATAAAGCAATCAGGCAATGGCAAAAGTACTTTTGCCATTGCCTGATTGCTTTATTCTCACCCTTTTTTCCTCCTTTTCCCATTGACAACAAGCATAAACGCAGGTATACTTTCTCTTGTAGTACGTAAATCATTTACAATTTACTTCCTACAATTCCGCTTAACGGAGGAAAAGGAGATTGCTATGAGTGAGCAAAACGAGGAACAGACATCACATGAAAAAACGATGTTACCTGCAATACCTTTGGAACGGTATACCGAACAGGGACGGCAAGTGCTGGCGTTTGCCGACGAGGAGGCGCGGCGACTCAATCACAACTATATTGGGACCGAACATTTGTTGCTGGGCATACTTCGGGTCGAGAATTGCATTGCGACCAGCGTTTTGCACAATCTGGGTATTGACCTTGCCCGTGTGCGCAGAGCGGTAGAGTACATTGTCAAGCGCGGTGAGCAGCCCGTTGTGGGTGAGATAGGTATGACGCCGCGAGCGGTAGTCGTGAATGGTATGGCGTTTACCGAGGCCGGGCGTTTGTATACGGAGGCTTATGCGCAGCAAAAAGGATGGGAGCATGTACGTATCGCACCAGAGCATATCTTACTCGGTCTATTACAGGAAGGCGAGGGTATCGCGGCAGGTGTGCTTGAAAGAGGCTTTGGGGTAAAGAAGGATCAAATACGCTCTCAGATATACCAGTCTCTATCCAACAGTGGACAATGGGCGGAACAGACGACATTGAAAGATGTTGCGCTTGCTAAGAATAGTGTAGTAACGTGCCGTATCATCGGGAGCGATCTTGATGCGATTGATACATTGATTGAAGCTGGTATTCGCACTACCCGCAGCGAAGCAGCAGCGTGGCTAATTCATGCCGGGATCGAAGCAAACAAAGAACTGCTTGAGCAAGTTTACGGCACTGTTGCCGAGATTCGCCGCCTCCGTCTGACAGCGCAAAACCTTGTCCAGCAAAGTACCGAGAGCAAATCATCGAAGCCTACACAACCACAACAGTCAACTCAAGAGGAACAATCTTAGCGGTTAGTAATGCTAACTTTCGTTGTAGGTGCCGATTTATCGCGCACACCGCCGATTTATCGGCTCTAGTTCCGCTAGCTGATAAATCGGCACCTACTCTTCGTCTTCTAGAAAACTGATATGTTCGTAGATTGTGTCCATTGGTAGTGTTACTTCGATGCTGACGAAGTGAACCTGTTCGTTGGGGCCGAAAGCGTGCAATGTCCACAACTTATCGCTGGCCCGCCGGTATACCTCGACTGCTCGTTGTTGCGTGCTGACCAGAACATATTCTTGAATAGTTGGGCAGGCACGATAGTAGCTGCTCTTGTTCCCACGGTCATATGCTTCCGTTTTTGGCGAGAGAATTTCTATAACCAGCCGGGGGGATTGTAGTGTCTTTGCCTCTATTTGTTGATCGTGTTCGTCGCAACTTACAGTTACGTCGGGATACACGAAGCGTGATTGTGATAAGCGCACTTTTGCGTCCGAGGTATAAACACGACATGGGCCACCACGCA
>DATGJV010000270.1:0-5497 GCA_035295005.1 Ktedonobacteraceae bacterium
TCGTTGATGGCAAAGTAGGCGAACTCGACACTAGCAACGGTAAAATCACCCAGTAACCCGAACAGTTTATTATGTCATCAGGCTACCGCCTGCAATCAAGGAAGGATTAGAAATCATGAAAGCCTCTATGTACTTCAATTATACCTCTCGTTCGCTGCTCCGCGGGGGGCAGCGAACAATCCTGGCGGTGTTTTGCGTCACAGTGGGTGTTATGGCAGTCGTAGCCTTGCAACTTGTGGGCTTTATGCTGCAAAATTCCATCTCCACCAACGCACGTGAGGCAAACGGTGGCGATATCACAGTTATCGCGCAGGGTGCGCCGCTCAAGTCCAGTGACCTGACCTTCTTCGACAGGCTCAAAAACAACGGCACTATTACAAACTATACCGCGATTGCCAGCACGAGCGCCTCACTCAATAACGAGAGTTCTTCGGCACAGTTCTTTACAGTTGACGCTGTTGATCCTGGCAACTTCCCGATAGTCTCACAACCAGCATTTGTGTCACCGGGTAATGGTACAGTCGGGCAACTTCTGACAAACAATCAGGTCATTGTCTCGCAAAATTTTCTCTCGACCTATCATAAGCAGCTTAATGACTCCTTCAGTGTGTATGTGAAAACGGCCCTGGGTACAGGAGAAACGCTTCAGGTAAAGATAGCTGGCGTGATTGAGAACACCGGTATGTTCGCTCAGTCGGGCAACCTCTTGCTCATCTCGTCGCATGACTACCTGGCATCGGCTCCCGCTACCCTGGCGAACTATTCGCTCGTGGACATCACCACGACCGACCAGGCTCACACAAATACGGCAGTCAATGCAATCAATAACCAGTTTTCGCTTGTCAGCACACAGACGGCGACGGACGTACTCAAATCAGAACAATCTTCAATTGACATGATCAGTACATTCTTGAAGATTTCTGGTCTACTCGCGCTCCTGATAGGCGGGGTCGGCATCATCAATACGATGCAAGTGGTACTCTCACGCCGGAAGACAGAGATTGCTATGCTCAAGACAGCTGGCTATCATCGCAAAGACCTCTACCTTCTCTTCGGCATGGAAGCGGGTCTACTCGGTCTGATCGGCGGCATTTTCGGAGCCGCTGCTGCGATAGGAGTAAGTTATCTCATCCGTGGTTTACTGGAGAACTTTGGCACGAATGTACCCTTTGTACTGAATTCCGGTATGATCGTCGGTGGAGTAGTTGTTGGTTTTGCAACCGCGCTGATCTTCGGACTACTGCCCATTGTGCAGGCAACGAACATTCGTCCATTAAGTATGCTGCGCGGACTTGACAACAAGAGCCTCAGCGGTCGAGTATTGACCATTCTCCTGCTTGCGCTGTTCTCGATCCTCTTCTGTCTGCTGGCAATTGTGATCCTTAACAACAATGTCATGCTTGGTGTTGTCGTCACCTATAGCACATTCGCGTTCCTTTTGTTGCTGAGCGGCATCTTCGGCCTGATTGTTCTCGCAATAAGCAAGTTGCCGGTTCCCGAACATGTGCATTTCACACACGTACTACTGGTGCTGCCGGGCATAACGATCTCGGTACTGGTGTACCTGTACCTGCCGGTGTTTGGCATCTTCCTGCTGGCTGTCTCGCTAATGGGTATTGTGGTCGCACTTCTGCCGGGACACTGGAAGGTCAATGTGAAAATGGCCCTTCGCAACCTGGGTCGGCGGCGTGTCCGCACAATGGCAACAATGCTGGCACTGTTCATCGGCGTCTACGGAATAGGCATAGACATCGGTATGGGTCAGGACCTCGGAGTACAAATCACCAGCGCACTGAACCAGAATTCACCTTACAATATTGTCGCAACTACGGTTGGCAAGGATAGCAACACGCTACGAACACACTTGAATAGCATTCCGGGAGTGACCGCGAGCCGCGAAGATCCTTTCACCAATACGCTGCCAGTTGCTATCAACGGTCGCCCTTCGCAACAGTCAATGCCGGGTGGGGCCAATCGCCAGCAAGCACTTAGCATGGTAAGTGGGATCGAGGGGTATGACCTGACACGCACACTTCCAGCGCAGAAAATTACGGTGGGACGCAACCTGAATGCCAGCGATGCGAATACCAACAACGTGATCGTCAGCCAGATTATGACAAGTAAAGGCTGGGCGGGCATGAACCTTAAACCAGGCGATACCATGACCTATAGCAGCCTGGATGGCAAAGTAACAAGAACTGTTACGATTGTTGGCATCATCTCGGTACCAGGCAGCTTCGAGACGTTGGGAAAAGTAATTGCCCCGATCTCAATCGTAAATGCACTTGACACTGCGGCCACCGGCCATACAACAGTGTTCTACATGAAAGTCGGGCCTGACCAGCTCAACTCGGCGCTCAATGCCTTAAATCGTATCGCTCCTAATGCCTCGGTGCAAAACCTGAGCGATGCCGCTGTATCCTTCCTGCAATTTGTGAATAGTTTCATGGATATGATCCTTGCCATAGCCGCGCTCTCCATGATTGCCGCGATGATCATCATCGCCAACTCTGTCGCTCTGGCAATGCTGGAACGCAGACGTGAGCTGGGCATTCTCAAATCGGTCGGCTACACAAGCAGAACCATTTTGAGCCAGGTGATGATTGAGAATGGCATCACCGGTGGAGTCGGCGCGTTCATCGCAACGCTGCTGGCTGCTGGCGGAGTGACCCTGGGAAGCAAAATCTTCTTCAATAATAGCCTGACGCTGAACATGGAACCCGTGGTCATTGTCAGCATGGTCATCGGCCCGGCCCTACTCGCCATACTCACTGCCGTGTTGGTCGCCTGGAACGCAGTTCGTGTGCGGCCACTGGAAGTATTGCGCTACGAATAATACATCGAATATGACAATAAGGCAAAGAATGACCCAGGCTGCCGGAGTTATCTCCCGGCAGCCTGGGTCATTTCTTTACACAAAGAACAATCCTGGCTACAACATTGCTACTCCGTAATGGTTTGCGAATACTGGCTACTACTTTGCCCAAGCGCGTCGGTCACAGTAAGTGTCACCGTATATGTTCCGGTATAATAATAATAGTGGTTTTCCTGTTGACCCCCATTCGGATCATTGGACTGATCTCCAAAATCCCAGTTATAGGTCGAAATTGTGGTACTTGGATCGGCACTGGAACCGGAGGCATCAAAAGTATAATAGCCATTCCCGTCATTTTGTGCCGTAAACGAAGCCTGTGGTGCTGGTACTGTTACCGTGACTGTCTGCCTGGCGGTACTCGATTGGTTCAAATCATCTGTGGCTGTGACAGTCACGGTATATGACCCACCGCTTACATAATTATGCGAAACAGCTGTACCAGTTCCACCTGTGTTATCGCCAAAGTCCCAGGAATAGGTCAGCCCACGGCCTGGAGAATTAGCAGTAAACTGAATAGCGTTTCTGATTTGTACGGTATCATTATTATTATCCGCTGATGTAAACATTGCTACATGCGGGGTGGGATATCCTAATGCTATACCGCGTTGTGAAGCCCATTGTAGCCAGAACATACTCGCCCCGACGAGAACAACCATTACGATGGGCAGAACAAAGTACACCAGACGATTCAGAACATGTCCTGGCATACGCTGTTGCGGCTGTTGCGTTGGCGGCAAATTTGAATAAACTACCGGTCCTTGCATAATACTACCTCCCTTCTATAACTGTGGATATGGTGGTTGTTGCGGAAACTGCGATTGCTGCGGTTGCTGTGGATAGTGAGAATATTGTGGTATCTGCGGTCCAGAAAGTGGTATACCCGGTAATGAACCACCAGTTTGCATTCCACCCACCGGCACTGGCACCGGGTCACGTCGCAACGCCGCAGCACAGGTGCACAGTATCAGTAATCCTGGTATGGCTATAAGAATAACAGAAGTAATATCGCGAATGCGCTGATTCTGATCCAGTGTGAGCGTTTGATTGAGACCGAGCAGAACACCACCTACAACTCCAGCACCAATCAGCAGAATAAGCGCACAAAAAACAGTACTGAATAACCAATCTTTTGTGCTGGTACGCTGCACTGCATTCGGTTGCTTGCTCAAACGCGCAAAAAGGGCGTATCCTGGCATACTAAGCGACGTTATCAAACCGACCAGTGGTTTGAGCATCTGGCTCATAGTCACGTTTATAGTACTTGTCTGATACATTCCGCCAAGCGCACCAAGAACCGCTCCGGCCAGTAGCGCCCATAAGAACACATCGAAAGCTCCTACACCGGCGCTATCAACGAAACCGCTACTCGAACCCGTACTACCCGGTACGTAGCTATAGGTTATCGTACTGAGCGGCGTCAGTAGCATTATCAGTACCGTGAATGGAATGGCTATCAAGGCCCCTTGCAGCGCCCCGGCACCAGTATCTCGTACTCTGCCAAGAGCGGCACTTGCCCTCCCACCAAGAAAGAGGCAAATGACGGGAATAGCGAGCAATAAATGGAACCATGATGAAATTTGTGGAGTCGTGCCGAACAGTGAAATGGCGACATGAGTTGTACTACTAGTCGTACTGGTAAGGCCAACCGGCGCATTCATCGAGAAAAATAACACGTTTGTGGCATACAACGGTCCCCAGGCCATGGTCCAGAGCGTTAATGTTGCCCAGTCACCATTAACGAACCCGGTGATAAAGCTGGGTGAATGTGACAATAGCAGGGACGAATAGGAAGTATAGGCAACGAAACAGGCTACGACAAGAAAGGAAAGTGCAATGCCTATCCCTACAGCAATAAAACTACCAGTAACGGCTCCAACAACTTGCGGACGCTGATTTGAGCGTAAGTACTGGTACAGCTTATGCCGCCATTCTCCTCGCGCCAATTTAATAGAGGCCCCTAATAAACCGAAAAGCGCCCCCCAGAGTACACCAAACAACAACAGGGTCGTCGTATCCATTGTTAACTGGCTATTCGATGTTGAGGCAGTTGAACAGACGGCACCGGGACCATTCGGAATACAACCATTTGCTTGAGTTGACATGAAAAAAAGTAGGATGGTATAAGGGATGGCAATGGAAACACCTCGCCACAGGCTACTTTGCACCCGATTTTGTACGTCGGTACCAGCAGCTACATAGCCACCGAAGGTTAGAGTTATCGCTGGAATAATCAGCAAACCATTCAGCGGAGAGGTGGATGAAAAGACATCTGTATTATTCTGTGTATGGAAACCAACACCATTCATGATCAGCAATAATTGCAACCCGTCGCGAAAAATGCTATGCAATGGGCTCAATCCCAGCGCGTAATCAATGACGTCCTCACCGGTTGTACTACCGCCATAGAGGGATACATGCGGAGCGATGGCGTGGGCAATGGATATGATAATGATAGCCGCCACTGCTCCGATTATTGCCGCAAGCATGCCGCCCAGAGAGACGCCGAACACCGCATTGCTTGCCAGATTTGGCCCAACCGTTCGTATCAGCCATTGCTGCAATCCAGCAGGCGGAGGTGGAGGTGCAGGAGGTGCAGCAGCCGATAGCGGCACTTGCCACGGT
>DATGJV010000271.1:0-3698 GCA_035295005.1 Ktedonobacteraceae bacterium
TATTTGTGCGATTACCACATGATGTACAAAAACAGGCAATTGAGGCATATAACATATTTAAAGAGAATCCATATCACCCTGGCCTCCGCTTCAAGTGTGTTAACCAGAGGAAGTCCTTTTATTCAGTACGAGTGAATAAAAGCTATAGAGCTATTGGTGAGTGGAAAGGCGACACAATGCTCTGGTTCTTCATTGGCACCCATGCAGACTATGACCGCCTCTTGTCCTAACAGATCTGAAACATATGGGTGCCACCTTCCCTTCCTCATCCATCGTTATGATCCTCAATCAGCAGAACGGTGGTAAAATAGCCTTTGAATAGTACTATCTCGCGACCTTACTGGATTGGATTTACAATTGATGACAACGACGGATGTGGAAAAGCAGAAACAGGTTGTCGGGCCTCCGCTCTTACGCATGCAACTTGGTCTCTGCTTCTTTGCTTTTATCCTGATTGGCGCGAACGATGGAGCATTTGGCGTGCTTATTCCGAGCATGCGTTCACATTACGGCGTCAGTAACGCAACTATTGGACTGCTCTTTCTCTTTGCTTCGGTAGGATATCTCATTGCAGCTTTTAATAGCGGGTTGCTGGTCGCAAAATTGGGCAATCGCCTCTTTTTGCTATTGGGAATTGGAACGTTCTTATTCGCGGCTACCATGTTCAGCCTGATGCCACCATTTCCTGTCCTGTTGTTCATGCTCCTGCCACTTGGTTTTGGCGGTGCCATACTTGATGCCGGGCTCAATGCCTATATCGCGGGTCTGCCACGCAACACGGCCCTGTTGAACTATCTGCACGCATTTTATGGCACGGGGGCGTTACTCGGCCCTATCATCGCCTCCGGGTTACTGGCGATTGGTTTTGGCTGGAATAGTGTGTACATTGTCTGGATAGCCATTTGTATCGTGCTGGGCGTAGGGGTTGGCTTCGCGTTCAAAGGCCATAAAAGAATAGAGGATGAAAAGGCGGAGAAAGCAGAAACAAAGCAAAACGTTCTCTTCAAGGCGCTGGCAATGCGCATAGTCTGGTTAGCGGCTCTTTTCTTACTCTTCTATGTCGGTACTGAGGTAAGCCTGGGCAGTTGGAGCTACAGTTTTCTGACCGAGGAGCGCGGTGGTGCGCCACTGCTGATGGGTTGGGCCGTGAGTGGCTACTGGCTGGGGTTGACGCTCGGTCGGCTGACACTGGCAAGAGTAGCCTTGAACCTCGGTGAGAAACGCATGATACAGATATGTATCGTCGGAGTCGTTGCTGGAGTACTGCTCATCTGGCTCGTCCCACTCAACGGTGTATCAGCCATTGGTCTCTGCCTGACAGGGTATTGTCTCGGCCCCATCTTCCCCACCACGATAGCTCTGATGTCCAAACTCGTACCAGCACGCATACTGCCCAGCGCCATTGGCTTTCTCGCCAGTCTGGGTAGTATGGGTGCCGCGCTCTTCCCCTGGTTGGCCGGAAATCTAGCGCAATTGATTGGTCTGTGGGTATTGCTGCCCTATGTGATTTTCCTTACGCTTGTCATGTTAGGGTTGTGGATGCTGTTACAAACCCATCCAGGTAATCAACCTGCATAATTTTATGATTAAGCCGCGGCGTTCGGAATAGGAATATCCATGTATTCGGCGCTCGTTTGCGTTGTGGGAACAGGTTCATTTTCAACCCATTTATTGCAATTCAAGGTAACAATTGTTACAATATATTCAGCCACTTGCTTCCTATCTGGTTGATGTTAAAAGGTTGAAAGCAGAAAATACAATGAATAGTCGTTAAGGAGAATAGCACAATGGCAACAAAAGGCTTCACGCTCTGGTTTACGGGCTTCTCTGGTTCTGGCAAAAGCACGCTTTCTGATATTATTGAGGAACGATTGAAAACGCAGGGGCGCAATGTGGAGGTGCTGGACGGAGATATCATTCGCACCAATCTGAGTAAAGGACTTGGCTTCAGCAAGGAGGATCGCGATACAAATATCAAGCGCATCGCCTTCGTGTGCAGTTTGCTTACACGCAATGGCGTTATAGCTATCTCTGCCGCTATTTCCCCTTACGAGGAGACACGCGAATGGGCGCGAAAAGAGATCGGCAATTTTGTTGAGGTGTATGTGAAATGTCCTATTGAGGTTTGCCGCCAGCGTGATGTCAAGGGCATGTATAAACTCGCGGATAGCGGCAAGATTAATCTCACAGGGGTCAATGACCCTTATGAGGAACCTGAACATCCTGCACTGGTGGTAGAAACTGATAAAGAAACGGCTGAGGAGAGCGCAAATCGCATTTTCGCGAAATTGGAAGAGCTGGGGTATCTTGAACCGCAAGAATGGCGTCTCTAGAAATATCTTCCTGTAACGAAAAAACCGCATGCAGCATAGTGCATGCGGTTTTTTTTCGCCTGTTACTCTTCTTGTAAAAGAGTCTCGAATTGTTTGCGGTCGAGTTGCTCGTGTTCCATGAGTGCGTCGGCCAGCCTGACAAGTTGCTCATTATGATTGCTGAGAATGGTTCGAGCCATCCCGTACCCCTCTTTGAGGATACGCTGGACTTCGCTATCAATCACTGCTGCCATAGATGTGCTGTTATTGCGCGTAGCGGGCGAACTCATGGCGAACGCGAAGTGAGTAGGCGACAATTCACGACCGTTCAACAGAAGATTACCATCTTCGTCAGCGACGAGCGAGCGCGATTGCGTAGACGGTTGTATAGACGCATCCTGTGGGTCTATGCGCTGCATGTTCAGACCCATCGCTCCCTGCTCATAATCGGTAAAAACCACTCCAATTTGCTCACTCATGCCCCAGCGCGTGACCATGCGACGAGCAAGGTCGGTGACAACTTGCAGGTCGTTTTCCGCACCGGTAGTAATCTGATCCGGGCCAAAAGTCAACTCTTCGGCGGCACGTCCACCCAGACCAACGGCGATACGCGCCATCAGCGTGTCACGGCTATAATTGTAGCGGTCTTCCTCGGCAGTGAACTGCGTTACGCCCAGGCTCTGACCCCGTGGGAGAATAGTCACACGGTTGACAGTATCAGCCTGCGGCAGGTGATAGGCAACAAGAGCATGCCCACCTTCGTGGTACGCAATAATGCGACGGTCCTTTTCACCCATGACGAGGGGACGCAATGCGCCAAGTTGAACACGTGCCAGCGCATCTTCAAAACAATCGTGGGTAACACACGGCAAATCCTGGCGAGCGGCTGAAAGTGCGGCCTCATTGACAAGGTTCGCCAGGTCAGCACCGCTCATACCCGTTGTCAAGCGTGCAAGACGTTCGAGGGAGACCTCCTCGTGCAAGGGAGTACGGCGAGTATGTACTTTGAGGATAGCCTCACGTCCGATACGATCAGGCAACGAAACATTGATATGACGGTCAAAACGACCTGGACGCAGCAATGCTTTATCCAGAATGTCCACGCGATTGGTTGCCGCCAGCACAACTACCGCTTTGCGGCTATCAAAGCCGTCCAATTCAACAAGCAACTGATTGAGCGTCTGGTCGCGTTCATCATTACCGCTAATGCGCATGGACCGCTTGCGTCCCACAGCATCCAGTTCATCAATGAAGATAACGCATGGAGCCGCTTGACGAGCTTGATTGAACAGGTCACGCACACGACTGGCACCGACGCCGACATACATTTCCACGAATTCGGAGGCACTCATGCTAAAGAAAGGCACCCCTGCCTCTCCCGCGACC
>DATGJV010000272.1:0-3391 GCA_035295005.1 Ktedonobacteraceae bacterium
CACGGGTACCCTGGCCCGATGGCTATCTTTTGTAAGCCAGTTGCGTTGACATTGCGGAATAGCGCGGATTATAATTACTGTACACAACCGCAAACGATTTGTGGTGTTGAAAGTTGTCTGCTTCAACGTGGAAGCAGCAAATGCTCGTTCTCGCGAGTACTTGTTGGCTTTCATGACAAGCGTCTATCTCCGCTGGAGGAAGCCTTTATGCCTACCACAGATGGCCTTGAAGACATCGTAGCAACGCATTCGCGTATCTGTGATCTCGATGGTAAACTTGGCAAACTGACATACTTTGGTGTTGACATTCACGATTTAGCACGCCATTCGTCATTCGAGGAAACCGCCTATCTGCTCTGGAACGGCGTTTTGCCAACACAGGCGCAACTGGAAGAGGTGAAAACGCAACTCCAGACCAACCGTACACTGCCGGGTCGTGTGATTGAGTTGATGCGCTTATTACCCACAACCACCACTCCCATGGATGTTTTACGCACCATTGTTTCCGCCCTCTCCGCTTTTGATCCCGATGCTGGCGATAGGTCCAGCGAGGCCAATCACCGTCGCGCCATTCGCCTGACCGCTCAGTTCCCGACGATTATCACCAGTTGGAACCATATTCGTAATGGCAGAGAGCCAGTTGCGCCATTGCCGGATGAGAGCCATGCAACCAATCTCCTGTACATGCTGACCGGCGAAATGCCCGACAGTTATACCTCGCATGGTCTGGATATTGCTTTGATACTGCATGCCGACCACGAGTTGAACGCTTCGACGTTTGCCGCTCGCGTCACCGCCGGGACGCTGGCCGATATGTACGCTGCTATTACATCGGCTATTGGTGCGCTCTCCGGCCCATTGCATGGCGGGGCCAACGAGCAGGTGATGCGTATGTTGTTGCGCATTGGTAGCGTTGACAACGCGGAACCCTACATTCGCAATGCGGTCAATAACAAAGAGCGCATTATGGGTTTTGGACATCGCGTCTACCGCACAGAGGACCCGCGTGCCACCCATTTACGCGCTATGTCCAAAGAACTGGGCAAACGCACTGGCGATAGTCGTTGGTACGAAATATCGCGCATTGTTGAGGAGTATATTAAAGAGCATAAAGGTCTCTACTGTAATGTGGACTTCTACTCCGCCTCGGTTTACTATATGATGGGCATTCCAACAGATTTGGATACGCCCATTTTTGCATCCAGTCGCATTGCAGGCTGGTCCGCACACGTGCTTGAGCAATATGCCAATAATCGCCTGATTCGCCCACGTGCTGAATACGTCGGGCCAAAGGTGACCGAGTATGTTCCTATAGAACAAAGAGGTTAACAAGAATAACCAGTGATATACAATTGTGCAGCTTTGTGGCGAAGCCACAAAGCTGCACAATTGTATATCACTGTTCACAACAACTTCTTGATATCACGTTGCATCTCGGCATAACTTTGATAGCGATCAGTACTATCTTCCATCAGGGCGCGTTTCAAAATGGCTGCGAGGGCGGGCGAAACTGCCGGATTTAACACGTGTACCGGTGGGAACGTGGGATAGTGCGGCGGTGGATAATTGGTGAGCGCGTAGTGCATACAGGCCGCCAGCATGTAGATACAGGTGCGCTGGTCATAAGGCTTATCTTTCACGGGTAAGTAAGGTGAGAGTCCGAGATTGCGCGTCGTGTGGTGTCTGCCGCTTGCACGGGTGGGGGAAAGCGGCGGCAGTATCTTGAAACCCGTTAGTATGGCACGACCGCGAGTTTGCTCAATGATAATATTCGCGGGTGAGATATCAAAATGCCGTAATGGCGGTTGCTGCTGTTCCAACGCTATCAGAGTGTTCAGCAGCGAATTCATATAGCCAAGTACCTCGCGTTCGGCTAATGGACGCAAAAGTTTTTGCATGCGTTCTTCGAGGCTTTCGCCGTCAATATAGTTCATGACGACATAATAGTGATTGCCTTCGGCGAAACGATCAAGGACTTTTGGTAGCAAAGGATGCCGTAAACGTACCAGTGGTTCGGTTGCCCGGTCGTAGTAGGCCAGTTCCATTGCCCGGCGTGCCAGTGGTTCAGGGGTGCAATCCCAGCGTTTCAGGACGACCAGTTGATCGTTGGTATGTGTATCACAGGCGACGGTTGTTGTGACTCTGCTGTCTTTCGCGGTTGTCAGGACGCGCTTGATGAAGTAGCGGCCCTGTTTGATAATCACACCCTGTAGTGGACTGCGTGAGATTGCGTTAGGCGTGACGATCAGTCGCCCACAGACAGGGCAACAGCGTTGACCGAAGCGACCGGGAGCGTTACAGTAGGGGCAACGCCGGTTATCATACTCCGCGCCGCACTCGCTGCAGCGTTGTGCCCCGGTGCGATTGGGGAAACCGCACAAACGGCAGACATAGCGTTCTAAAGCCAGTTGAATGGCGGCATCGTATGCCTCTGAGAACGCCAGCACACTGGGATAGCGTTGGTGGTAATCTTTCGCCAATGCACGCAGAATGACGGCAGCAACCTCAACTGGAATACGGTGGTTCCATTTTTGTGGCGAGGGCGTTGGTTCGGCAATATGGGCGTAGAGCATTTCTTCGGTACGTTTGTAGACGTAAGGTGGGCGACCCGCCAGCAGTTCATAACAGGAAATTGCCAGGGCGTACTGGTCGGAGTCGCGGCGCGGGTTGCCCTGCCATTGCTCAGGGGGCATATAGGCGGCAGTACCCGTTGCTACATCTAAAGAGGCGTGGGTCTGCATACCGAGATAAAATGTCGTGCCAAAATCGGAGAGCAACACCTGACCGTTGCGTCCGATCAATAAATTGCCCGGTTTCACGTCTTGATGGATAAGTCCGCTATCATGCACATAGTTCAATGCTGTTGCTGCCTGTTTGAGGTAAGGAGCCAGTTCTTCGGCGCGAGCGAGACGGCGGGTGCCATCGGGACGACGGAACATGTCGTAGAGTGTCTGCGGCGCGTATTCCATAATAAGATAGGGCCGTCCATCATCCAATTGCCCAAAATTGTGTACTGGCATAATATTGGGATGTCCCAGTTCCGCGATGCGCCGCGCCTCATCAAAAAAACTGCCCAGCGCCGCCTCGTTGAACTGGTCGAGCCGCAGCACCTTCAAGGCCAGTATGCGACTGAACGGTGCCGGTTCGCGCACCTTATACACATAGCCAAAACTACCCGCGCCAATGAAGGAAATCACTTCATAGACGTTGATATGCGCCCCTTCCACCAGAAATCCGCAGGGACAACTGATAGTCTTGCCTGAGTTCTCATGCGCCTGTCCCCCCGCGGGATGTGGATTTAAACAACGAGCCAACGAACACTACCTCTATATCTGTATGGGATATCAGTTAACATAGCAACAATTGTTGCTTATTTGCTATTCTCTCATAC
>DATGJV010000273.1:0-5461 GCA_035295005.1 Ktedonobacteraceae bacterium
CAGTGCCGTGATACCCGCATCCTTATGTGTGCCTGGACGAGGCATCAATGGACACTAAAAACAGAGATGGAGGAAGTATCCACACCTCCAACGTAGCAAATTCCTGAACCAATGTAGAAGGAGTACTTTCATGCACTTGAAACTTGATGAATTGGCTGAGAAGGGCTTTGCGGTCTTGCGCGATTATGATGGTCCGCCAGTTCCTGAAAAAGAGTGGTCACAACTCGAATATATGGACTGGAAGAGCGGCGGCGATACGAATTTTGCCCCCATTGCATCCGCATTTGGCGAGATGGAATGCCGAGGTTTCTGGGATCACGGCAAAGCCGACAAGGACGGCATATGGACGAAGAATGCCGAACTGTGTCCCACGCTCGTAGCATGGACGAAGAATGTTGAAGCCAATTTTGGTCGCGTGCGCATCATCAAACTGAACCCCAATACCGAGGCAGAGGCTATCCACAACTTGCACCTCGACGACAATAATCGTCTCAATCCCGATGGCGAGGGTTGGGTCGTGCGTGCCTGGTTGCAGTTGACCGACAACCCCGATACGTACATGATCCTTCGTGAGGATAAGGACGATCCTTCCACGGAGTCGCGTATTTCGATGTCGCGCAATCGCCAGCTCATCATTGATTCGCAGCGTCTCTGGCATGCTGCCTGGCATCCTGGCCCGGAGCCGCGTTATTCTCTTATCGTCTCCTTTGAGAGCGGCGAGGCTCTGCAACGCTGGATTCAGAGCCAGTCACCAGCTACCAGCACCGCTCGCTAAGAATCCTGTTTTCTCCAATGGACAAACAGAGGCTGGCTGGATTTCGCAACGCGAAATCCAGCCAGCCTCTGTTTGTCCATTGGAGAAATGTTTCTATTTCGCTTTCAAAACGTTCTCCAACATCTGCGGGTTCTTTTGCAGGCGTTTGACTAACGCATTCACCTGTAACTGATTGATCGTTCCATTGCTCACCGATGGTTGCAAGGCGCTCTTCACGGCGTTCGCAACGATTGGTTGTAACTGCGCGGCAGAAATGTTTTGCGCGGTCGCAATCTGGCTCAACGTTTTTCCTGACTGGAGTTGCGCTTGCAACTGTGCAGGTGTCATATGCAATCCCTGCGCTATCTGGTTGAGTATCTGCGCTTTGTTCTGTTTCAGAATTTTTACAATTTGCCCTTTATTGTTACCCGTTGCCGGTGTAGATGGAGCGGTTGTCGCAGTTGGTGTTGGGGGCGGCGGGGTATTGGCGGACGTAATTGCCGGGGCTACTACAAGAAAGCCGACCAGCAATAAGGCAACCAGCAGAACGGCAGCGCCGCTTAAAATGAATATTGTACGTTTTTGCATATATTTTTATCTCCTATAAACTATCGAATGGTAGTTTCCATCGCCGTCATATATCTATCCATCCCTGTCACGTTTTCAGGTGACATTGCTATTGTAGCATGAGGAAATAAAGTAACTCTCTGACAACCTTCAAGAATCTCTCAAGGTTTTGCTAGAAGCATGAATATCAATAATGCTTCAAAATAGACGCAAGCAGGGCCGCTATGATAGGGGAACCATAGCGGCCCTGCTTGCTAAGCACGAGAGAAAAGGAAGTGGGTATCTGCAATTACTTCCCTTTAGAGCTTACTGTGTTTACCAATGTGCAACACTCTTATCATAGCTCTCAGATATGAAAAATATGTATGCTAATCTTCAAGATTTTGTCAAGATTGGGCGTGAAGCCTGAAAAATGTTGCATAGCCCTGCATTTCCGATGATAATGTATGTAGCAAGTATGAATGCAATGTGAAGGGTCAAAGCATATATTCTGTTTTGAATGGCATGAATGGTAAGCATATGTCACAGAAAATCCTGATTATTGAAGACGAAGAGGGTATTGTTCACCTGCTCAACCTGTATTTAAAAGACGCGGGGTATGATGTTGCGATTGCCAGAGACGGTGCTGATGGATTGGCGTTGCACGCTCGTGAGCATCCCGATCTGGTGATTCTTGATATCATGTTGCCCGCGATAGATGGTTTCGAGGTGTGCCGTCGCATTCGCGCATGGTCGAAGACGCCAATTCTCATGTTGACGGCCCGTGACAGCGAAGAGGACCGCGTTTCAGGGCTGGATTTAGGCGCGGATGATTACCTTGTCAAGCCCTTCAGTCCGCGTGAGTTGGTGAGCAGAGTACGGGCGATTTTGCGGCGTATCGGCGGTTCTGGCCCTCTGGAAAGTAATGATGCGTCAGTGGCGGGTTCTTCGTTAGCCAGACCGCTATCCGACGGTGTATTGCGTTTCTCTGGCCTCATCATTGATCTACCCGCCCGGCGGGTCGAGGTCAACGATGTTGAGATAGCTCTTACTCCTACAGAGTTCGACCTGCTGGCATTGCTGGCACAATCGCCGGGACGTGTGTTTACCCGCGAGATATTGATGAATAAAGTATGGGGCTACGATTACCTGGGCGATGGGCATACGATAGATGTGCATATCAGTGCGCTGCGCAAGAAATTAGAGGCCAACGCAGAGCAACGCTACATTACAACCGTCTGGCGCGTAGGGTACCGGTTTGAAGTCAAGGCACGTTCCGCCGCGAACGAGAGGTAAGCGCAAGTGCAAACGAACGTAACGTCTAAACGCATTCGCTGGTGGCAAAGCATCCGTTGGCAATTGGCCCTGGGGTCTATGTTAGTGACGTTACTGGCGACCATATTCATTGCCCTGGCGGCATTGCTGGCAATTACCTATTATTATGGTGTTGACCAGCATCAACTTCTTGATAGTCTCGCCACCGATAAGGCACAAAGTATCGGCGCGAATTATACCCAGGCCGGTAGCCTGGCAATGGCGGCAAGCAACACCTTGCCCAGGGGATTAGTGCAAAATTTTCAGGGCGAGCAATACCTGCTGGTGGTTATCAATCGCCTGGGACAAACGGTGTACCCACATTATGCCACCAGGGCATACGAATCCAAAGCATTTGTGATTGCCCTGGATGATCCAACTTTGAAACAGGGTGATTTTGTTCCTGTTAGCAATGGGGTGAAAACAGCTTTAAAAGGGACCGTTGTGAACGGCGAGATTGGCAGTGGTGGCCCAGGTGTCGTTGCCCGTCCATTTGTGGCGCAGCCCATTTTTGCAAGTTTGCAAAGCGGCACGCATGTGGTTGGTGCGCTGGTTATCATTTCACGCTCGGCGGCCTCCAATACCATTCCTCCCTTTATCGCCACCGTTGGCAAGTCCGTCTTGATCGTTTCTGCGATTATTGCCATTCTTGCTGCGCTGGCAGCTATTCTTTTCGCCCGCACGATTACTCGCCCTCTGGCAAAATTAACAAAGGCGGTGCATGTACTGGCATCGGGCAATTATAACGCCCAGGTGACGACGAACACCCGTGGAGAGATGGGGGAGCTTGCCGACACCTTCAATAATATGGCGGCAAAATTGGCGGCGGACGTGGACGAATTGCGGCAGCAAGAGCTGTGGCGGCGCGAACTGATTATGAACATCACTCATGATTTAGCCTCACCCCTGACGGCAATTACCGGCCTCGGCGAGGCGCTGATTGATGGCGTCAACCAGAGCCGCGAGGATTATGAAGCCACAGGGCGCGTGATTGTGCGTGAGACGCTGCGCTTGCGACGCCTCGTGAAAGACCTGCATATGATGGCGAAAGTGGAGGCAGGTGCGATAGAACCTGTTCTCAGGCCGGTACGACTTGCCGCCCTCGTTGACGAGGTACTGGCGGTACAGGTCGCGGAATTTGAGCGCAAAAATGTCGAGCCGCTCAACATGCTTTCCTATAGCTTACCTCCGGCTAACGCTGACCCTGATATGCTTTCCCGCGTGTTCTCAAATCTCTGCGATAACGCTCTGCGCCACACACCATCCGGCGGCACTGTGACCATCGAGGCTATGCAGCGTGGCACAATGCTTATGGTTTCCGTGGCAGATAGCGGGGAAGGTATTCCGCCCGATGCGCTGTCTCGCGTTTTTGACCGCTTCTATCGAGCCGACAGCGCACGACAGGCCAGTACCGGCGGTAGTGGCCTCGGCCTCGCCATCGTCAAAGCCATTATAGAGGCGCATGGTGGCAGCATCTGGGCGGAGAACATCCCTGACGGTGGGGCACGTTTTGTCTTCACTTTGCCTGTCGCCGTCACAGATACCAGCTCCATTACCAGCCAAATCACCATGCCGATGCGACCCACACAATAGCCCATCTTGCTCATTCCCTCGACGCTTTGGACAGCATAATGTTATACTTGTGAGGCACAAAGACTCAACTTTTTTGCCCCATCAGCCGATAGAGAGAAGAAGAAATCATCAAGAACTGGATGAAGAGGACACGAATGACTACCAATTTATCTTCTATTCATGACCATCAATTTATTGATGGTCTGGCTCCCACTGACGGCGAGGCGCAAGAATTGGCTGATGTGCTGCAAAAGATTGTGCAAAACGCGGGCGCATTGCTGGAAGTCAGCAATTGCTCTGTGGCCCTGCTGGATGCGATGGGGACCACGCTGGTGACGCTGGCTGCTCTGCATAAACAGGGACGCAAGCCGCGTCGCAGCCGTTTTCGCATGAACGAGGGCATTGCGGGTTGGGTTGCTGAGCATTGCGAGCCACTGGTTATTCACGACGTGAGCCTCGATCTACGCTTTAAACGTCTGGGTCGTACTCCCATCGGCTCGATGGTCTGCGTTCCCTTGATTGATGCTGGCACCTTTATTGGGACACTCACTGTCAGTAGTCAGGAAATCCATGCCTTTAGCGCACGCAAATTACAGATGCTGACCATCTTTGCCGACCAGGCGGTGCTGGCAATTACCAATGCTCGCCACGCGGAACTGGCACAGCGCCAGGCCAATCAACTTGAGATGTTGCTGAACCTCTCGCGAGGCATCACGACACGCCTGGAACCGGATACGCTTTGCCGCACCATTCTGGCGGATGCCCGCCGCCTGGTGCCGTGCGATACCATTCTCATGTACAAATATAATGAGGGTGGGCAAGAACTCTATCCAGTCGCCGAACTCTCCGGTATTACCACAGCTTCCATATGCGAGCAGGATATTTGTCCCGCCGACGTGATTACCGAAGATGTGCAGCGGGAGAAGATAGACCTGTACAGCGTAACCTCCGTGGCCGCCTGGGCAGCCTCACACCGCCATCCTATTCTGCGTGCGCCCGCGCAACTTTCCCCGGATGAGCTTATTGCTGGCGCATCAACGCTAAATATATCAAATATTGCTGAGATGGCAACGCCTCTGGTCTCGAAAAATGTCCTCTACGGTGTGCTATTGCTACAAAGAGCGGAAGCCTTTACCAGTGATGAACTGCGTTTAGTGCGTAATCTCAGTAATATGGCGGCGGCGGCGCTCGAAAACGTTGAACTGTTTCACCGCGTGCGTAGCGACCAGGAACAATTGCGTGCAATTCTCGCGTCCAGTTCCGATGGTATCGCCA
>DATGJV010000274.1:0-4743 GCA_035295005.1 Ktedonobacteraceae bacterium
CGTGCCGCCATAAGCGTCATCGCTGCACCAATGCCCTGCTGGCGGAACGATGGTATAGTAACAACCCAGTTAATGGAGGCGACACCGGCGGCCAATAATAAGGCAGTTGTAGCGACTGGCTTTCCACTGATGGTGCCAGGATACAGGCGCAACGAGCGATCTGGCCCAAATGGCAGACCAGAATACACCGTGAACCATCGTTGGATTTCTTCCGCAGGGGCTCTGCAACCCCAGGTATCTGTCCACTGATGTAACAGGTCATCAGAGGTTACTGAATGGATAGTCAGGTTGGAAGCGACCGGGAGGTCTTCGTTGAGAGCCTGTAAATCTACCGACATCCCTTGATCACAGATGAGAAGCTATAGATGTGGGTCGTCGCAATGTGTGATATCTTTCAATAGCAAGCAGTATGTATAGTGAGATTAGTGAGATGATATCATAATAGCTCAGGATAACACAAGCAGTACGGACAAGTTGAAACGTGAAGATGGCAACGTATTGCCATCTGGAAAGGCTCCTGGGGCCTGAGTAAAAAAGTTGAGGATATGATGTACGAAACAGCAGAAGCTATGCAACACCTTCAAGATTTGTTAGATCGCAGCATCGAACAGGCGGGAGCATTTCTCCGCCGGTCTTTTGAAATGCCCGACCATTCTCTTTCGGCCCGTCAACTTGTCCACTTCTGGCAAAGAGTGCAAATCATCGCATTAGCGACAGTGACGAGGAATGGTGAACCGAGAGTAGCTCCAATAGGGGCATTGTTGTTGCGTGGGCGTTTTTATATTCCCACGGTGATGACGGCTGCGCGTACACAACACATTTTGCGTAGGCCGACGGTAAGCTTTACCCTCTATCAGGGAAACGATGTTGCCGTAATTGCTCATGGAAGCGCAACAATTATACAAGTGGAACATCCAGATTTTTCTGATATAGAAATGTTTCAGCGCGAGGCTACTGATGCGAGTGTGCAGGAATGGGGGGAAGGAATATTTTTGCAAATTCAGCCCGCAACTCTTTTCACGTATGCTCGTGATATTGACCATTTTGCGGAAGGCTAATGTATTAACAAAATCCATGCTCATACTGTTTGCGGCGAAGCCACAAACAGTATGAGCATGGATTTTGTCTGTCCGTGTTTATGAAACAGCTTGATTTGTGTATGCCTGTGAAAGATTTTGCACAGGCGGGATAATTTTCTGCGCCACCAGGAACTGCGTCATGGACTGCCATGTTGCGCTATCGTTGTAGCCAAGCTGACCGTTGCCCTGCCAGATAGGAATTGTGGCCTGGAGAACAGACATTGCAGTGGTTACATTCAACCCCGGTACATAATTCTGGCTGATTTGTACCGCCTCGGATGGGTTAGCAATCACTTCTTTCAAACCCTTTAATGTAGCTTGAACGAAGTTACGCACCATCTTCGGCTGGCTTTGTAACGTAGCCGCGGTGGTAATAAGACCGTTGGAGACAAGCGGCTGGTAATCGGAGACGTTGA
Source organism: Ktedonobacteraceae bacterium (assembly GCA_035295005.1). Lineage (GTDB taxonomy): Bacteria > Chloroflexota > Ktedonobacteria > Ktedonobacterales > Ktedonobacteraceae > DATGJV01. Next base: position 1,496 of record DATGJV010000274.1, read on the forward strand.
AGGTACGCACACTGAAACCATTTTTCTCCAATTGCAACGGCTCATTATTTGAATAGCCTACCACGGCATCAACCTGATGGTTCATTAGTGCAGCAACCTGTGTGAAACCGATGGACTTGACATGCACATCGGAGAGCGACAGGTGTGCATTATAGAGCAGCGCCAGCAAACCAACATACGTCGCGCCGTAGGGTCCAGGTGAGCCAATGGTATGGCCTTTGAGATCAGCCAGCGCATGAATCGGCGAATTGGCAGGGACAATCAAGCTGACAGGGTACTTCTGATAAATCGTACTCACATCAACCACATTCAGATTTTTGCTGCGTGCCACCAGCTCTTCATCACCCGTAGCAAAAACAAATGTATCATGACCCGCCGCCAGCGAACCAACGAGGTCGGTCACAATGCCATGATGGAAGGTTACATTGAGACCAGCGTCTTTATAGTAGCCCTTGCTCTGCGCGACATAAAACGGCGCAAACTGGATATCGGGAATGTAACCAAGCCCGATAGAGACATTTTGCAATGTCCCACTTGACGAAACATTTGATCCACTACTGGTAGTTGCACTGCCACAAGCAGCCAGTATCATGACCAGCAGTAGCAAAATGGACGTAAAAGGCAACAGAAAAGTGAAACGATGGCGATTCGACATCATTATGCTCCATTCGTGTGTTGTGTTATGTTGTGACGGAAAATCGAACCTAGTAAATGGCCCCGGCAAGCTTCATCAATAATCCGCTAAAAGCGTAATAGAGTGCTGCCAGCACAGCCAACACCACCAATGTTGCAAACAAAAACGCGGTATCGTATTGCTCTCGCGCCAGCAACACCAGAGAACCAAGCCCTGAGTCGCCTGACACCACAAATTCCCCAACCACGGCCCCCGTAATTGACAGGGTTAAGCTGGTACGCACACCAGCAAGGATAGCTGGTAATGCCAGGGGAAATTCGATAGCGGAGAGCAAAGACCAACCCGAAGCCCCTTCAACGCGAGCCGCATCGGTCAGTTGCGTGTCAATTGTTTGCATGCCCAGTATCGTGGTTATGACCAGTGGAAACAACACGATCAACATACATAACACGACGATAGGAATGGATGGCACCGTACTGTACCCAAACCAGAGAACCAGCAACGGCGCAACGACCACCGCCGGTATGGCCTGTCCGGCAGCAATATACGGTTGTAAAGCAGCAGCTAGCAAACGCGATTTCGCGATGCCATACCCTGATGGCAACGCAATCACCAGTGCCAGTAGGAAGCCCAACAAACTTTCCTGAACGGTAATCCATGCATTGCTCAGGAACAGTCCATTGCGCAGACCATTGAATAGGCTGGTTACAACATCACCAGGAGCAGGTAGAAACAGCGTGGAGACATGAGCGACACTCGCACTCATGTACCAGCCGACCAGTAAAACGACAGCTAGCACGATAGGTGGTGCTAATGTCAATGTTCTCTGCCTTGCTAGCAGAGCAGGAGTGGGTGTATGAGATGCATGTGTACGTTTCTTTTTCGCTATTGACACCCATGTGTCAGCATTCGTACCATGCGCTTCATACACAGGTGGACGTACCTCTTTCGATACGTCTTCTTGTGAAGAGGTCATGACGCTCATTTACATCCCTCAGTCATAGCTATACTGACTGGCAATGCTCCAAAGAGGGATTGCCGTCAATTCAACTGACTCCGGGAGGCTTGTGAGGGAGACATAAGAAGAGCATTACACGCAGCTTACATAGCCTACATAGTATAGGCTACTAACCTTGTTGCGACAATGCAACAAGGTATGACGGTATGCCTAACCTTCTCCCATCCGGACTATACCGTCGGCTCTGGAATTACACCAGATCTGTCACACAATCGGCGTATAAGCTACACTCCATTGTGGACTCGCGGGCTAAACGAGCGCATCAAATCCGTCGAACGCTCGTCACACCGCCGGTCGGGAATTGCACCCTGCCCCGAAGGTCTCTGTTTATTAGTATGTCACAAAAACGCAAGAGAATGCAAGAGGAAAAAGATGTGTAGGAAGGCAATTTCTGGAATACTCAAAAAAATACGACATGCCCTTTTTTTCTGCTATAATCTATGCTAAGAAGTCCATAAACTTTCTCCATTGAGGGAGGACATGAGATGAAAGTTGCGCTCATTGGCGCTGGCAGTGCTGTGTTTGCCCATCGCATCATTACTGATATCCTGGCTATTGATGGAATGGATTCGGGTACGTTTGCTCTAGTTGACCTTGATACTGAGCGGTTGGAACTGTCGCATGCAGTCGCTGAACAAACCATTCAATCTGCCGGAAAAGCATGGACGGTGCAAGCGACCACTGACAGGCGAAGCGTTTTGCCGAACTGCGACTACGTTATCAATATGATCGAGGTCGGCGGGCCAGAAAACGCACGCACCGATTACGCCATTCCCCTGAAATACAGCGTGGATCAATGTATTGCGGATACGATTGGGCCCGGTGGCATTTTTAAATTCTTGCGCACTGCCCCACCATGGCTCGCTATCTGTCATGATATCCAGGCTCTTTGTCCGCGTGCGCTGGTGATCAACTATAGCAATCCAATGTCTGCTATGGTATTGACTGCATTGCGTGCGACATCGCTCCAGGTGGTTGGTCTCTGTCAATCAGTTGTGCAAACTGCTTACGAGTTAGCGGACTATATGGACGTGCCATATGAACAGATGCGCTATCGTTGCGCCGGAATTAACCATCTCTCATGGTTCGTCACGCTGGAAATGGATGGCGAAGACCTGTATCCTCTCCTGCGCAAAGTAGCAGAAGACCCGACTATTTATGAGCAGAATCCCGTTCGCTTCGATATCATGCGTGCCTTCGGCTACTTTACTACCGAATCCAGCGGTCATGTGTCTGAATACCTTCCCTACTTTCGCAAACGGAAAGCATTGGTCGAACACTATACGAGCATACAGCCAGATTTCAGGGGCGGCCAACGCGCAAGAACATGGCCGATTGACCGTGTTGAGCATGACGGGCGACTGCGAGATTACCTGGAACGCGAACGCCGGGGAGAACGAGCATTTTATCTCGATAGGAGCCTGGATGCTGGCTCCTATGTCATTGAGGGCCACGCGCTGAACCGACCGCAAGTAATCTCCGGCAATGTTCGCAATAGCGGGTTAATTGACAATTTGCCCCGCGATGGGTGCGTAGAGGTTGCTTGCCTGGTTGATGGCAATGGGATTCAACCCACATATTTCGGGAGGTTACCAA
>DATGJV010000275.1:0-4883 GCA_035295005.1 Ktedonobacteraceae bacterium
TGATTGACCGCATTGGTCGTAAGAAGATACAGTTGCTTGGCTTCGCGATGATGGCGATTTCTTATGGAGCGTTGTTCATCTTTCCCGCCCTCACGCAACTGACTGCACCCTTCCTGCTTGCCTATGGTCTGGCGTACTTCTTCACCGAGTTCGGGCCAAACGTCACCACGTTTGTCTATCCCGCCGAAATCTTCCCGGTAACGGTCCGCACTACAGCACATGGGTTTGCGGCAGCTACCGGTAAAGTGGGAGCATTTATCGGGGCCTTTCTCTTTCCCATTCTGCTCACGAGCGCGAATTTCAAATTGCCGGGCGCGTTGGGCATAGCCGGCGGTATCTGCGTCATCGGTTTCTTCCTTACATTCCTGCTCCCGGAACCAAATCAGAAGTCATTGGAGGATATTGAGCGCGAAGGCGAGGCCGAGGATGAGCAAGCGGGGCATCCTGATGATACAATGGTCAAAGAATATGTGAGTGGAACAAAAACAGAAACACACTGAGTAAGGGGAAATCTCGATGAAGCAATCAGCTCAACGCCAGCGCAATCCCGCTGACTATGGCTACCCTATTCCTGACGTTGCGGCGCTATCAGCAAAAGCCCTTGAGGTAACACGCCGACTGACAACGGAATATGGTGAGGTACCATTCTCCAGCAAAGACCCGATGAGCATGCTGGTGGATATTCTCCTCTCGCATCGCACCCGCGATGAGCAAACAGCGGAGGCATGGGCAAACCTCCTGAAACGGTTCGGTTCCTGGGAAGCGGTACGCGATGCACCAACCCAGGAAGTTCAGGACACCATCGCGAATGTAAATTTCCCCGAAGTGAAAGCACCGCGTTTGCAAGCAATCATGCGCCAAATTACTGAGGAACGGGGCAACCTCAATCTCGACTTTCTCTGTGAATTGCCGGTCGAGGAAGCGTCAGCATGGCTTGATCGCTTTGAGGGCGTTGGCCCCAAAACGATTGCCTGTGTACTATTGTTCAGTTGTCAGAAACCTGTGCTGCCAGTTGATGTGCATGTTCACCGCGTCAGCGGTCGTCTGGGACTTATCGGCAAAAAAGTCAGCGCCGATAACGCGCATAATCTCCTGCAAGCCCTCCTCCCCCAGGATTCTCGCTCCATCTACAACTTTCATAAAGCCCTGTTACGGCACGGGCAACGGGTATGTGTGTATGAACATCCACGGTGTAACAAATGTGTCCTCACCGACCTGTGCGATTATTATAAGACGGTAGTGAAACCGCGATAAGCTAATGCATTCAATTGACTCTTCCATACAATGATGCTACTATGCGCTCTGTACCGGTAATTTGTCCGTACTTTGTACTGATAATCAGGAGCTTCGTTAAAAATATGAAGATTTCTACTACTTTACGGGTTTTAGCATTGGTGATAGTATTTTTAGGCATTAAAAAAATATATTATCTCGCTTCAGATCCAACGTCTGAGAAAGATTTCTTTCCTGATATTCATCACAAAAGAAGGCCACTGAACGAAGCCCCGGCTCAACTACCCTTTTCGCAACTTGGCGGAACAATCAATGATGTCACTGGAATCAATAGAACACCGGTTTATGGCATCGTACAGATAAAATCTGAGGATGACTTGAGAAATGCACTGCTTTTTGCAAGACAGCAAAAGCTTCCTGTTTCAATTGCCGGGGCAAAGCACAGTATGGGCGGCCAGGAGTTTGCAACAGATGCGCTGGTTCTGGATATGCGCGGATTTAACCAGATGTCGGTTGATGTTACAAACAAGATACTAACTGTACAAAGTGGAGCAATATGGCACAATATTCAAGAATATTTAAATCCCTACAAGCTCTCCATTGAAGCTATGCAGTCTGTTGATGTGCCTACTGTCGGTGGGACAATCTCCGTAAACGCGCATGGTCAGGATCATCGCATTGGCGGCATCGCGACAACCATTTTGTCGCTACGTCTCATGCTGGCGGATGGCACCATTCAAACAGTAAGCAGGCAGGAAAATGTTGAGCTTTTTCAAGCGGCTGTCGGTGGTTATGGACTGTTTGGCATCATTTTAGATGTTCAATTAACTTTGATGGATAACCTTGCCTATACTGAACGACGCCCCCTCATTCAAACACAGGATTTCCCTTCAACGTACACAGGAATTGCGAACAATCCTGACTGCCATATGTTCTATGCACGCTTATCTACTGCTCCCTCCTCATTTCTCAAAGAAATGATTGTGTACTCCTACGCTGTTGTTGATCAGCCTGTATCCACAGAGCCGCTCAAGCCTGAAAATCTTGTGCAGCTCACACGCTTTGTCTTTAATCTTGGTCGTAAAAGTTACATAGGTCGAGAAATAAAATGGTGGGCAGAAAAATATATTCAGCCGCTCACAGAAACATTTCCTCAATCAAGAAATCAAATTATGCATCGCTCTTATGCCTATCTGAAAAATAATTTACGCAACAATTCGGATGTTTTACAGGAGTATTTTCTGCCAGAAGAACAGATACTTCCCTTTATACAGGGATTGGGAGACATTTTGCAAAAACACGGCGTTGTGACACGCAATGCAGAGATACGATCAGTGCATAAAGAAAATATTCTGCTTGATTATGCCAGAGGAGATTGGTTCGGAGTCGTTCTCTATTTAAATTTTGCTGTCAATGAACAGGAGATGAGAAAAGTAAAAGAGGTTCATTCCGACCTGATGGATCTTGCCCATAGCCTCGGTGGAAGCTTCTATTTGCCGTACCAGCTGAGTGCCACAAAAGAGCAAATAGAGAAATCTTACCCTGAGTTTGACACATTTTTAGCTCTCAAGAAGAAATACGATCCTGACCTCTTATTTACAAGCACGTTTTATGAAACGTATGGAACGAGGTAGCACAAAACAAGGCATTTAGAAATGAAGGAGGCAACTATGGCAGACAAAAAGCAATTCACCACGATTGACGAATACATCAGCACTTTTCCAGAGGATACTCAGGTCATTCTCGAAAAAGTGAGGCAGACAATACGCAAAGCGGCCCCTGAAGCCGTGGAGACAATCAGCTACAATATACCTGCATTCGACCAGAATGGCCGACATCTGGTATTTTTCGCTGGCTGGAAACATCATATTTCCTTATATCCCATCCCGGCAGGTGATGAAGCTTTCCAGCAACAACTATCGCAATATAAGAGAGCAAAGGGTACCATACAGTTTCCCCTCTATAAGCCTATCCCATATGATTTAATTGAGAAGATTGTCACTTTCCTGATGGTAGAAAAACCAGCATAAGTACTGTGCATCAGCCCCAAATTCTCATCGGCGTCAAGCATGGCTTTGTTGTCAGAAGGTGCAGACAGAACCTATAATCTTCATTATGAACAAAGCACTTTTTCGCTTTAGTCCATTCGCTCGGAGTGCGCTCATACTGACTACGCTTCTGGGTCTTTTCGTAGTTGGCGCAACCATCGCCCAGATGGCCTTTCTCAGTAAAGTCGTGAACGCAATATTTCTGGGCCACGAAACTCTGGCCGGGGTTGAGCCATTGTTATTGCTGTTGCTGGGATGTATCGTATTACGAGCTTTACTGGTCTGGTTGCGCGAAATGATGGCACAACAGGGGGCGATTCGCGTCAAATCTGCCTTACGCCAGCAATTATTTTCTCATCTGTTTGCATTAGGGCCAGCATATAGTAAAGGTGAGGCAACCGGCGAACTGGTTGCCACCGCCAGCGAAGGCATTGAACGCCTCGATGCATACGTCAGTCGTTACTTGCCACAGATTGTGCTGAGTGTGCTGGTACCGATCATAATTGTTGCATATATCTTTCCTCTCGACTGGATCAGTACAGCGTTATTGCTCGTCACAGGGCCAATTATCCCACTGTTGATGTTTATGATAGGAAGCTACGCGGAGAAGCTTGTGCAGAGCCAGTGGCTGGCACTATCGCGCATGAGCGCATCATTTCTGGATAACATACAGGGATTACCGACGCTCAAACTCTTCGGACGTAGTAGCGCAGCGGGTCAAAAGGTGGAGCGTATGAGCAATGCGTTCGGTGAAAAAACGCTCAAAATGTTGCGCGTCGCCTTTTTATCCGGTGCGGTACTCGAATTCATGACGGCTGCCGCGATAGGCGTCGTCGCGGTCACATTGGGAATACGTTTGATTGATAGCGGCATCTCCTTTGAAAGCGCATTTCTCGTGCTACTGCTCACGCCAGAATTTTACCGACCACTGCGAGAACTCGGCGTAACGCGCCACGCAGGTATGGAGGGCAAGGCTGCCGCAAAACGTATTCTTGAGATTTTAGAGACGCCCTTGCCAGTACCGGCACTTGCAAATTCCGTATCTACTAAGCGACCCGTCAACCCGCTCACTATCCACTTTACGAACGTGACATATACGTATCCTGGCAACGAGCAACCAGCGATCACAAAAATTAATCTGGCATTACCTGCCGGAACACGTACAGCACTTGTCGGGCGCAGCGGTGCAGGCAAAAGCACGCTGGTCAATCTCCTGTTGCGCTTTATGGCACCCGAAGCGGGGAATATCACCGTCAACGATATTCCGCTCTCGGAGCTACCTGTAGAGGTGTGGCGTGAATCTATCGCGCTGGTACCGCAGCGCCCCTATCTCTTCAACGATACTATCATGGCAAATATTCGTATGGCACGACCAACGGCGAGCGAAGATGACATTAAAGAGGCAGCCACGCTCGCGGGAGCAGATGAATTTATTCAGCAGATGCCACAGGGTTACAACACACGGATTGGGGAGCGTGGGGCGCGTTTGAGTGCCGGGCAAGCACAACGGATCGCGATTGCACGTGCATTCCTGAAAGATGCTCCACTGCTCATCCTGGATGAGCCAACATCCAGTCTTGACCCGAAAAGCGAAATGCTGAT
>DATGJV010000276.1:0-2822 GCA_035295005.1 Ktedonobacteraceae bacterium
CTATGACGACTCATGATGAAGCGATGCAAAAGCTCGTGTCCCGCGAAATTCCTGGAGTGATTCTGCGTCCGGTAAGCGATTCGCCTCTGACGCACAACAAGCCGATAGAAAGCACTGCGACAGATAAGCCGCGAGCCGTCAGGGCTATCAATCGCGTCGCGCACGCTTTGCTTCGTGTCGGCACACGACGCCTCAATCCGCTCATGCTGCCGCTCGCGGGGAACCCCCGCCTGCCGATGCTTGCCGTCATGTATCATCGTGGGCGGCGTTCCGGTCGCTCCTATACAACGCCTCTGGGCGCACGGCCAACGGTGGATGGCTTTGTGATCCCGCTCACATTTGGTGAGCAGGCCAACTGGTTCCGTAACGTGCAAGCGGCTGGGGGGTGCGTGATCCGGTGGAAAGGCGTAAACTATCCACTGATTGACCCTGAAGTTATTGACCGGGCAACCGCACGGCCAGCGTTCTCTCCAGTAGAGCGGGTTCTGATGCCAATCATCGGGATCGAGCAGTTCGTGCGGCTCCGCCATGCTCCTGCAAGCAGGGATGTGTCACAAGATGAACAGCTCTATCCGTTTTAGAAGAGATCGAGCCGTGAAACCAGACGTCGTCTCAAGTGAGAGCAAAAAGGGAAGAAAGTCAGTGCATCAGCGTGTTTGCATTAGAAATGATCGAGGGAGATAACGTAATGGAGTCATTTGAAACGTACCGCTCGTATCTCTTTGCCATCGCCTACCGCATGCTCGGCAGTGCGATGGATGCCGAGGATATGGTGCAGGAAACCTACCTGCGCTACCAGGGTACGCCGCCAGAAACGATTACCTCACTCAAAGCATTTCTGACGACCATCATTAGCCGCTTATGTGTCGATCAACTACACCTGGCGCACAGGCAACGGGAACAATACCTGGGTCCCTGGCTGCCAGAGCCGATCATCACCCCTGACACCCTCGATGTAATCAGCCCGGAGGAGCGCGTTGACCGGGAAGAGTCCATTTCGATGGCTTTCCTGCTGCTGTTGGAACAGCTGCAACCCATCGAGCGAGCGGTTTTCTTGCTGCGTGAAGTCTTCGACTATGAGTATGCTGAAATTGCGAGCTTTCTCGGCAAAAGTGAAGTGGCCTGTCGCCAGTGGTTCAGCCGGGCGAAGAAACACCTGGGCGATCACCGACCACGCTTCTCAGCGCCTCCCGAAACGCAACGGCAGATGCTGACCAGTTTTCAGCAAGCGCTTCAGGCGGGCGAGATGAGCGCCTTACTGAAGCTGCTGGCTGAGGATGTCACCTTCTGGGCCGATGGCGGCGGCAAAGTCAAAGGTGTGGCAACTCGTCAGCTCTTCGGACGCGACGCCGTAGTAAGCTTCATACTGAGCAACTCACCCATTTTCAGGAACACATTACCGGCAGATGCGCGAGTGGAGTTGGCCGAAGTCAACGGTCAACCGGCGCTGATCACACGTTCCGCTGATAAAGCTCTGGCCGTGCTGACCATTGATGTCGAGGCTCAGCAGATCAAGGCCATTCGTTTCGTCGCGAATCCCGATAAACTGGCACGTATCTAATGCTAGATGCGTGCTGGAGGCGCAAAACGGTCATCAGGAGGGTGGAGATGGGGAACATACATCTGATAGGGATACATGATGAGCAGGTCTAACAGGGCTTCTGTGACCGGACAGCGAGAGCTGAGCATGGGAAGCCTTGAGCGAGCGTGACCTTTGCTGCCTGAGAATCTCATCCGCCGCCCTTTGAAGAGTACCGGTTTCTACAAGGGGCGTTCCTCTCAGTGAAACGAGAGGATTCGGACAGACTGCAAAAGGAGAGATTCATGGAAGGTATTATTTTGTTCCCCAGCGACGATGGAAGAGACGGGCAATGCGGCGCTCGATACGCCAGCGTATTTGAATGGTGTAAAAGGATAACCAGCTTGTGAAGAGGTGCCACAATGAAGCATCTTGCACAGGTAATCTCTTGCGTTGTCCGTCAACGGAGACGGGAATGGGTGCGAATTCCAGCGAGCGCGACGGTCTGGCACGCTCGAACCAGCGATGTTCTACAGACTCTTTTTTCTTTTGCAATTTCCCCATGTAGTACAGTACTCCTTGCGACACGTTGATACATTTCTCTGTGTGTAGTATAGGCACTTTTTAGCGGTTTGTCCAGTTCGCTGCCCCCTTTTTGGCATCGAGCGGGTGTCCTGGTTTTATCGCGTTCGCCCTTTATTGACAAAAGTTGAGCTTTTCCGTTATACTTTGATTGCGACCGAAGAACTTGTTCTATGTTCAATCCAGAAATGTGATACAACTGGGGAAAGAGATTTGCGATGGTGTCTGAAGAAGACAAAAGTGAAGCGATGCCGGTACCCATGACCACTGAAGAGGCGGGTCGCCGGGGAGGCAGTACTGTTCGTGATAAGTATGGCGAAGACTATTACCGGCGCATTGGCAGAATGGGCGGTACCGTGCTAAAAGAGAAGCGTGGGAGTGAGTACTATCGCACCATCGCGCAAAAGGGCGGGAAGGCCAACGTCAATAAGTATGGCGCGGAGCATTTTGCTGAGATGGGCAAAAAAGGCGGCAATTCGACAAAGGAGCGGCAGGACTCGGATTTTTATAGCCGCATCGGCAAAATGGGCGGGTCTGCCAGACGCCGCAAGAAAAAAGCAGAATAATGTTTAACAGGACGAATAGCACATGCGCAATTTCATGTGAAGCATGAAATTGCGCATGTGCTATTCGTCCTGTTAAACATTAGATGTTTCTTCGCTACTGCCCAACTTTGCCAGTCCTTCGGCGATGGCCGTTGCGACGCCTGTTTCAGCCGTTT
>DATGJV010000277.1:0-7421 GCA_035295005.1 Ktedonobacteraceae bacterium
CTATTTGGTACCATCGGCACCAAATAGTAAGGCACCGTAGCTACCCTGCTTCACCACAACATATTGTAGCCCCATATCCAGCAGTTGCCGGACACCGCGTACAATGCTTGCCTGATTGGTATATTGCCGTATCTCTTCTTCGCTCATCAACAGGATATCAACGCGCTTGATGACCTCGGTCAACTGCTCGCGTGCCGTCATAATCCACAATTCCATAGTGTCCAGCACGGTCAGACGCGGCGAAGGTACCTGTTCCAATACCTCTAACTGCAATTCCGGCTGGATATTTGCGAGGAACAGGAGCGGACTTTGCCGGTATTCGGCGGGAATGATGGGATGAAAGTTCGCGTAGACGCCCAGTTGTGTATCAAGCGTATCCCGCGCATTCATATCCATATGGTAACGTGCGATCCAGCGAAACGTTTTCCCCTCTTGAATTTGTAGGCCCGTCAGATTAACGGTGCGCTTGCGCCAGAAATCGAGGTGTTCACGCGGGAAATCACTGCCCACGACCGCGACCAGATTCACCTCGCTATAGATAGATGCGGCAGTCGTAAATAATGAAGCAGCTCCGCCGAGAATATTTTCTACCCTGGCAAACGGCGTCTCCACCGTGTCAAGAGCTACAGAACCAACAACCAGAATGGACACTTCAAACGGCCTCCATGAAAAAAATAGAACCAAAAATCAGTGTGTAGTGCGAAATACTCACCACACTTATTATACGGGCGTGGCATCACTTAAATGCTCAATGACTCCATCAAGAAATGCCAGGGCATTGCCAAACTTCTCACTCGCCATCTCACGAGCGGGTGCTGTGTTCAACGATTGGTAGAGTTCGACAAAACGCTCCTCGATATGCCGTAAAATAGCGGCCAGCACATCTCCCGTGACTGCTCGATTGGGGTAGCGTGCGCCAAACTCAATCAATGCGGTCACTATCGCAAGCCCGCTGAGGCGTCCAATCTTATCTGCATCGTAGAGAATACGCCCTTCAATCGGTACCGATTCCCTTTGTTCAGGCGTCAGCACAGTGGTATGGGCCAGGATAGCTTGCTCAACCCTGCGTATGCACATTTCCGCTGCGGAAATTTCACGCAAATACTCGACTGCCATTTCCGCTGATTGCACGTGATGCTCATGAAAACCATGCGAGACAGTTGAAATATCATGCAGATAGCCGGCGATGACCAGTGCTTCCATGTCAATCGGGAGCGTTTGCTCATCACTGGTTTCTTGCGCCTCAAGTTCCAGTGCCAGCATTTTGCAATTCGCGACAACGGCGCTCACGTAGCGAAATCCCTCGTGGCCCAGCACCATTTCGGCGTGTTGGGCTACCGTTTGCACAACTCCTGTCTCCATGTATGCTTTCTACCTGTCCTTATTGTGAATATCGCAAGCAAATTTCGCGCAAGTTCGTTTCATAAGGAGCGCGTATTATACCACGTTCAGTGATGATGGCGCTGACATATGTATGCGGTGTGACATCAAACGCCGGGTTTGCGGCATGTACCCCAACCGGCGCAATCGCCGTTCCGCGCACACTTGTGACCTCTTCAGGGTTGCGTTGCTCTATGGGAATATGCTCGCCCGATGGCAGCGCCAGGTCTATTGTAGAACACGGTGCCACCACATAAAATGGAATGTGATGTGCATGCGCCAGTACGGCGACCCCATAGGTGCCAATTTTATTTGCCACGTCTCCATTCGCGGCAACGCGGTCAGCACCGACGAAAACTGCCGAAATGGTGCCGCGCCGCATAAAATGGCCGACCATATTATCGGTAATCAAGGTTAATGGGATACCTTCTTGCTGCAATTCCCACGCGGTGAGACGCGCTCCCTGTAGTATCGGACGGGTCTCGTCAACGAAGACATGCAGCTTTTTACCCGCTTCGTGAGCCACATACATTGGCGCTAATGCTGTTCCCAGACCGGCGGTTGCCAGTGCGCCCGCTTTACAATGTGTCAGCAGCGTATCACCATCCGCGATCAAATTCGCGCCATACTGACCCATTTGCAAGCATGCCGCCGCGTCCTCGTCAGCAATCATCTGTGCTTCGTCGCGTAACGCTCGTGCCAGTTGCGGCGGCGTTACCTGCTCTTGCATGGCCCTATTCGCGCATTGCTGCATACGCTCAATGGCCCAGAAAAGATTGACCGCCGTTGGACGTGTGCCAGTCAACAACGTTCCGACCGAGCGCAGATGCTGTTGTATCTCCGCGCTGCTCAGGCTGACTCCTTGCTCCAGCACTAATCGCCAGAGCGCAAGCGCGAAACCAAAAGCGGCGGTCACTCCGATTGCCGGGGCACCGCGCACCTTCAATGTCTTGATGGCATCCGCGACCTGTTGCTCGTGCGTCAACCGCAGATAGACGATTTCCTGTGGAAGGAGTGACTGGTCCAGCAGGTACACAACTCCCGCCTGTTCTGTTGGCTCCGCCTGTGCTTTTTGCGTCCCCACCACCTCCACTTTCTCCTCTTCCCACCATACTGTCCGCACACGTTGCGGGCGTTGTGCATCAACCATGACCTGGCTTTCTCTCCTTCCCCCTCGAAACGGGAATGATTTCTGCTGTATGGTACCATACGTTGCGGCATTACAGCAAATCAACAGTACCTCCTCTATAACTATGGCTTAGAAATCCCATCAGGTGGAACGTTTCCCCCATTAGTACTAAATGAAGGGGTAAAGAATACAGGAGCGGCAAAAAAATATGCTAACATGGTAAAAAATGAAGAAATGCGAAGACAGGTCGGTGAACCTCTTCGCCATGTTACTGAAAGCGTTAGTTGTCCGTTCCACTACACAGAAGGATAAAGCCTTTCCGCAATCGCAGGAATCTTGCATGGGGATCACATGGGGACCTGCGCTTCTCGGAGATATGCGACTATCTCTTGCATGGAACGGACAAGTGATAGTTTTAGCCATCGAAGGGATTGTAGCGCATGGCCAGGGTGGAAACCAGGGAAAGCTCTTGGTCCTTTGACCAGATTTACGACGAATACAAGACACCTATCTATAATTATGTGTATCATCTGGTAGGAGATCGTGAGCAAGCCGACGATCTGACACAGGACACCTTTTTGAAAGCGTTTCGGGCGCTGCCAAAAATGGATGCGAACCTGAAGTTGTCAGCGTGGCTCTATCGTATTGCAACAAACACGGCATATGATGCGTTGCGGCGTCGAAAATTGATTGCATGGCTGCCGTGGCAGGACCTCGATCATGAACCCGCCGATGTTGATAGCGCAGACCCACAAGAGTTATACGGCACGACCGAACTTGTGCGGGCCGCTCTCCATCGTATGCCCCAGCAATATCGCTCGGCCTTGTTGCTCTATACCCAGGAAGGTTTCTCCTACAGTGAGATTGCCCAGGCGCTGAATATCGCGGAGAGCGGTGTCAAGATGTATCTCTCTCGTGCGCGACAATCGTTTCGGGAGCATTACAGAGCCCTGGAACAAGGAGGAGGCACAACATGAATTGCGAGCAAGTCGAGGAACTGCTAAGTGCATACCTTGACAACATGCTCGTTTTGGGGGAAACAGAAACGGCAGCGTCGGCAGACCAACTTCACGCGGAGATTACCGCACACCTGCAAGGTTGCTTGCGCTGCAGTACTATTCTAGCCGATTACCGCCGCTATGATACCCTCCTTTCAGAAATGCCTCGTGTGAGCCCTGCTCCTGCGCTACGCACGAGAATCTTTTCTTCGCCGGAATTCCTTGAGCTTACCGGTACCTCCAATGTATTGGATGCATGGGATACCGGCGTTGGTAAAAATGCCTTGCGTACTTCGGCGAATAACTATACTCGACGCGATACTCCGGGTCGTCCACAACTGGTAGCTCTCCCTGGTGGGCGGCGTGCTTCATCTTCCACTTCCCCAACGACAAAATCCCCCGCACTGCAACAGGAGTCGCGTGTGGTTGAACTCCCGTCTCGTCGCAGCGGCAATTGGGGTTTACGGGCCATGCAGGTAGCGATTGTTGCCGCCATTTTGCTCACCATCGGCGTTGGTGGGCTGATTGGTTGGAATGTCTGGCAACAGCAAAGCACCACCGCGAATATAGGGGCAATTACACCACCTGCCGGCCCGCCGGGACATGGGCCGCTCTCTGCCGGGATGCGTTTTGTCTTCCTCCGCAACGGCGTACTATGGAGCGCACCCGCGGATGGAAGCTCGTCCGCGCAGCAATTGACACCTTCCAATGTTGTCGTTGCGGATGATCCTGTTGTCAGTCCCCCTCTTCCGGGGCGTAGCGCGGGTGACATGCTCGCTTACATTGATTTGCAACATGCCTATGTGCATATCATTCGTAGCGATGGGCAACGTGATACACGGCTCCAACAGCCATTGCTCAAAGCGGGCGTTCAGCCATCTTCTGTATGGGATACAGACACAGGAGACGCGATCTTAAACAGTCTCGCGTGGTCAAAAGATGGGGGCATGCTGTCCTTTGTCGCGGACCCAGATGGAACGGGTCTAACCAGCCTGTACGTCTATTCGGTTGGTACTGGCACAATACAAGTGATACCTTTGCCCATGCAAGGCAGTGTTACTGATCCCGTCTGGTCTCCCGATGGTATACGTATTGCCTTTGTGTTGACCTCTAACGGCGTTGAGAGCATTCTTGATTACAACACACAAAATCATGGACTGCTCACCATTAGCAATGCTGTCGCTACCACTGCTCACCCACAGGATACTGTACAAACGCTCGACTGGTCGCCCGATGCTTACGAACCTGCCATTACCTGGAGCGTTGGGCGCATAGGACAAATTCACGACATATGGCTCCGTCATGTTGGGGTTGGCGGCACATCCACATCTCAAGTAATCTCCGCCGGGAATTATACTCAGGCGATATATAGCCGGAATGGGCATGGCGGCGCTGGTAGTTGGCTGCTTGTCAGTGAACCTGTGGGGCATATCGCCAATCTGTGGCGCGTGGATATTACCCCAGGCTCTTTCCCTGCTGCACTCACGAATGGAAAGCAAGTTAATGTCGCGCAATGGTCGCCCGATGGCACACGTATTGAGTATCTCGATACTGTCTCATCCGGTATTGGTAGCCTTCATGTGATGAATGCAATAACTGGTACTGATACGCTTGTCGCGTCAGGAGTTGCCAGCGAACCACTGCCCGTGTGGTCAGCTAATGGGCAATCGCTGGTTTACAATACCGGAACACAGATTGTGGTCGTCAACATACAAACTACCCGGACACCACTTATCCTCAAGCTACGAGGGCCAGCGACTTCCTTTATCTGGTCGCTAACGTCGCCAGCGCAGCTAGTAGTTGCCGTAAGCGATGGTCAACAAGGTATCTATATTGTAGATACTCAGCATTCCACCATGCAACAATTGGACCAACATACTATGAGCGGTACCATTTTGTGGACCCAGGTGCCATAAGGAAAGGTACGATGTAAAGGAATATCCACAGTGAGAAAATCGTGGTTTTCTCACTGTGGATATTCCTTTACATCGTACCTTCTTCATTTAAAGGAGAGAAAACATGCTAACAGGGGAAAAGGTCATTTTGCGTGCCATTGAGCGCGAGGATTTGCCCCGCCAGTGGGCGTTTAATAATGACATTGAGATGGAACTTCTGGGCGGTGGGGACCCGCCGGAGCCTCAGTCGCTGGCGCGTTTAGAGGCTGAATTCAACGAGAGTGCGCAGAAAGGCGGGCGCGATGGCGCAAATTTTGCCATTGTGGCCGACGGGAAATATATTGGCGGTTGTGGCCTGTTTCATTTTGACCATGAAGCGCGTAGCTGTGAAATAGGCATCGGCATTGGTGATAAAGCCTACTGGGGACACGGCTATGGACGCGATGCTGTGCAAGTAATGCTGCGCTACGCGTTTCGTATTCGCAACTTACACAAAGTATGGTTGACGGTCAACGGCAACAACGAACGCGCTATTCGCTCCTACCTGGCTTGCGGCTTCGCTGAAGAGGGGAGATTACGCCAGCATGTCTGGAGCAATGGTCAGTATGTAGACTTTGTCTATATGGGGGTGTTACGCGATGAGTGGGAGGCTGCTCACCCGTTGTAATGCCATGAGACACAATGGCACACTATAAAACAAACAAAAACGTGAATATTCACAGCAATTTCACAGAGAAAGCCGACAACTTCACAAGATTTTTAGATGGTATGTGTATAATGTAGAGTGGAACGCTAATTGTAGTGTTTTGGGATGTTGGGTGTACGTGTCATGGAGGAGAAAAATGACAATAACACATGCAATTTCTACAGAGCGTTTAGTCAATGTCTTGCAAAGTATTGCCCTCAAACAACGGACTGGATGCTTGAATGTTGAGCGAGAACGTCCACAACGAGGGCCAGAATACCCGCAAGAAGCAGAGAAAGGGAACATTTTCTTTGAGCGCGGCGATACCGTTTTCGCGCTCACCGGTCAGGAGTCGGGCGAGACCGCACTGTTTCGCATGTTGAAGTGGAAACACGTTTCGTATACCTTTATCGAAGGTATGCGCTATACCTCTGAACAGCATATCAGCGACAGCTTGTCGCAGCAGGTTGTGCAATCGCCATCGGTATCACACCCATCGCAAACAGCGCAATCGTTTGATATCTTGCGGCTATCCTCAATCAAAGCAGCCGAGGGCCGTCAGACACCGCCGCTTGGTATTCCTGTCCTATCTGAAACCATGAAAGCGCGGCAGATGCCTGTTGAAATGGTTGAGACGCAGCTTTTGCCTGTGATGAACCTGGCGTCGGTTCCTTCGCCAACGCCGCCGGAGATGGCATTGCCCGGAACCCCCTCCGTGCAAGGCGCTATGTTTGCGCAATGGAATACCTGGGATACAGGGAAGCACGAGCAAGTAACACAGGGCAGACGGGCCAGCCACGAGGGTTATGACGACCATACTATCCAGATGGGTATCGCTTCAATTTTTCGTTCGCTTCCCCATGCTACAACTCCGATCATACTGAGTCGTTTGGAGCGGCGCGAGCGAGTTGTCCTTTTGCTTTTGAATGGGAAACGATCGTTGCGTGATGTGGCGATACTTGTTCACCATAGTGAGGTTGACGTTGCCCGTACTTTAGTACGCCTCCTCAAGCAAGGATACATTGAGTATATCGAGCATAGCGGGGCCGAATAGCTCAATTTTCATGCAAAATTGCTCAATAATGTGTGAAAACCTCAAAAAACTCACACTTTTGTGACGAGTTTCTGCAAGTTGAGAAAATTGACCCCGAAAGTGATAACAATTTGGTGAGTTATACGTTATAATACATAGACCTGGACGGAAGGCGGGATGTACGTGAGCAAGCAGATCCACCTCGACGAGCGGCTTGTAGCGTCCATTTGATTTTTCGTACAACCTTTTCCCCATGGGGTTTGTGCGCGCACCTTCTAGAGTCTCGCGGTGCTTTTGCATA
>DATGJV010000278.1:0-3947 GCA_035295005.1 Ktedonobacteraceae bacterium
ACCGGTTTCATGCCGCGTGGCCTCGTTCATGGTCATTTCAAGATGGGTCCCGGCTGGTTCAAAGGCGTTGCCTATGTTGGCTATGCCACAAAGGACTGGTAGCTTATTGTTCCAGCCACAATTTTTTCTCTTCTCTGGACATGCCGCTTTTTTCGAGGGCTTCGGCAAAACTTTGTTTTTTGGGGCTTTGCTGCTCGCTGCGAGCGGCACCACTGTTTTGTCGGCGATTAATGGTCATTTGTGGCTGGCTGTTGTTCAGTATGAGACCGAATTGTTCGGCGCTGACTTCAAAGAAACTGGCAAGGCGTTCAAGCTGGCGCTCGCTCAGGCTGACCAGTTCAATCGCGCCCTGCTCAAATTTTTTCCAGACATCGGCACCGAGGCGAAGACCGCGAGCGGCAGTGACCAGCGACATACCACGACGGGTGCGCAGTTCGGTGAGATTCGGCGCTACCAGCTGGTTATCGAAGACGCGGCCTAATGCCGTCTGCATGGCACGTTGCGTTAACGGTAAGAGTTCTGTATGCGCGGACAACTCTTCTGTATCGGCCAGACTTGTGGCGGCATAGCCTACAATGAAATCGCTTAATGCCTCTTGCGCCTCTGGATGGTCGTGGAGCAGTTGTATCTGTGCCCGTGTATTCCCGGCTTCTCTAGCGGCTATCCATGCCATTTTTAATTGTTGCAATTCCGATTTATTCATCTCTCAACGCCTTTCCTTCTATGTTTGTTATTGTTGTTGTTTTGCTACCGAGGGATACATCGTCTGCTCTCGTTTGAGGCAATCCTGTAACCAGCTACGTGCCTTCTCATAGCGCAAGCGGACGGTGCGTTCCGTGCGATTACAGGCAACGGCGATATCTTCCCACTTCCATCCTTCGATGGCGCGAAGTTCGACAATCATGCGATCCATCGCGTCGGTGAGATAGGTGAGAATACGCTGGCTTTCGGCCTGTGCGTGCAGTTGCTCGTACTGGTCTTCCGGGTCGGCCACATCGGCTGATAAGACGCCTTCGTCGGCATCCGGCGCGGGCCGCAATGGCTCCATGAGCGCACGCGGAACGTGTTGCGGGCGGCCCGTCGGGCGTCCATCACCATCGCGCCGATAATGCAAGCCTTCCTGACGCAAAACGCGAGTGAACTCATCGGCGCACAGACAATGCAGGTAGTGAATGAAGTTCTGCGTCATAAATATTTCGTCGGGATTCCGCACCTCGCGCAAAAGATGCTCGATCATACTTGAAATCGCCTCTTCGCGCAGGTCTGGCCGGTGACTCAGACCCGTGGTGCGACGCTGGAATACCGGAGCGCAACGATTCAGCAGCACCTCACTGAGCATGCGTACACCGTCCGTATTGCCATCGGCATACTGCACTCGAATATTGAGGACAAGATCAATCTCGCTTATTTCATAGCGCCCCTCGGCTGTACGTCGTCGCAAGTGTTCCTGTAGCGTGGGTTCATTCAGGTTTATCATGCCATCCATGTTTTCACGCCTCATTTCTCTTGAAGAATTCTTACACTGAATAATTCTTTTCTATAAAGGAAAAGCGGAAACGATAGGTAACTGTTCAAAGTTTAGCATACCAGAAATTGCACAAAAGGGAAAGGCGAAGTGGGTACAGCCAGGCATACAATCCGGGGGGATTGTATGCCTGGCCCCTTGCTCGCTACAAAAAATGAACTGCACCCGTACCCTGACAGCATGGAATCTGGGCTTGCAATGATAGCAGAGATACGCTATGCTTCACTGGAGAAAATCCTCGCTCACAAGGATTTTTGTGGTTGCCGACGACATAACTACTTTGCTGTTGGGATAGATTATGCTAAAACTCACCAATCGTGCTACGACCTATCTGTTGTTGATGCTGGCTCTTGTGACGTGGGCCGGAATAGTACTATTTACCCGTTATGTGCCGCCGCAGGGCCTTATGGCTTTTACGGCGTTTTTTGCGCTGCTGGCGGTGGCGCTTGCCAGCACGTTCGCCCCGGTAGCATATGTGATCGGGCTGCGCTTCATCTCATCGCGCCTCTACCGGGCGACGATGCGGCACGCTGTGCGGCAGGGTATGTTGCTGTCACTGTGTATCGTCCTCAACCTTATCCTGCGTGCAATGCATAGCTGGAATATTATTACAGCGATTATTATCTTTGTGGCCGCAATTGTGATAGAGATCGTGTCGCTGGCGAGGAAGTAGGAACGCAGGGAAAACAGGGAGAACAAGCGTTGCGCATCATCATTATTCGTCCCGGCGCTATTGGCGATACGCTGCTGACGTTGCCAGCCATTGAAAAGCTGAGGCAACATTATGAAGACCCAGACCATCCAATCTACCCGCAGCGACCTCATATCACCTTTGTTGGCAACGCTGCCGTATTGCCGCTACTACTGGCCTCCGGTCTGGTTGATGAAACCCACGATTATGATGAACGGCGTTGGAGTTCGCTGTTCGCGGCTAACGGTATTCGTAATCAAGAGCTACGGGAGATGGTACGGTCGGCTGAGAGGGTTATCTGCCTGTTACGCGACCCCGACGGCATTGTCATGCACAACTTGAGCGCGGCGGGTGTTCATCGTATCACTATCGCACCCGGTCGTCCCGAGGAGGGAAAAGGACCTCATGAGGCATCGTACCTCGCAAATGTGATGGGAGTTCGCTTTTTCGAGGACGAACGGTTCACGCTGCGGTTGAATGTTTTCCCAAAGAAGACAGCGCTGCATGAGCGCCGTGCTTTCGCCATTCATCCTGGGAGTGGGGGCGCACAAAAATGTTGGCCTCCAGCCTCGTTTGCGGATGTGATTACTCGTCTGCGCCGACGTGGGACGCCTGTTACATTGCTGAGCGGACCGGCGGATACAGAACGATTAGAGGAAATAGTGCGGCTTCTGCCCTCTGATAGTAAAAAATCATTGACCATCCTTGATAATCTGCCCTTGCTGGAAGTGGCACGCCATCTGCTCTCATGCGGGCGTTACCTGGGCAATGATTCTGGCATTACGCACCTTGCAGCGATGCTGGGCGTTCCCACCATCGCGCTGTTTGGCCCCAGCAATCCAGGGATATGGCATCCCATCGGACGCTATGTGAAGATCATCCATGACCCCGATTTAGCACACCTCTCCGTTCATTCTGTTATAGAGCGTGTTCTGTAATATTTTGTAGAGAGTACCGTTCTTTAAATAGCCCAATTTGACTATTACCTTGTGTAAATTCTGGAAGGTGACGTACACTGACTAATATTGATACACCTGAACAAATGGATAGAACAGGAGGAGATGAGGATGATTGATCACCCTGATATGCACGAGTCTGCAACAACGACAGATTATCACGGTCCTACGCCAGCAGAAGAGCCTGCGATTGGGCAAGGGAAACTGGTATTGCCCGCTGTTCCGCCGGAACAACTACCACCGCCTGTTTATAGCGATCCGCGTATACAGGTGCCAAATTTCTATACCAATCCTCGTATGCGGGTCGCACCAGAAATGTTGATCCAGCACCATTCACCGCCGCCTCCACGTTCGCCACTGGCAAAACTGGTCTATTTCTGGCGCAAGGACCCGGCCTATAAGGTGTTGATGATCGCCGTCGCGATGGTGGTGATAGCCGGTCTATTATTGACGACATTTGTGACCAGTATGCTGCTGCACGGCTTCGCTGCGGGAGTGCCGGTGGTACAAAATCCGGCGGCGACGGCGCAACCGATCGGAACGGTGGATAATAAACCGGCATTTCCTACGCCGGGCGGTGGCGATGGCAGTACAGTTACCAGCCAACCACCGATGCAAAGCACGCCTATTCTGCAACCAACGACGCCTCCAGTCCAACCAGGTCCCAGTCCTTCCCCGTCCGGCAATTTGATAGTGCAAATTACCAGTATTCCCAACCACGTGCGAAATAATACATCCGTTGATGTGGGTGTGAACACGAACCAGGCCAATATTT
>DATGJV010000279.1:0-5401 GCA_035295005.1 Ktedonobacteraceae bacterium
GTACCAGCAATTGCCAGCGTTCAGAGGCCGGAGTCTCTGATGGAAAGCCGGTAACGAGCAGACGCATCTCAGCAATGGTGAAGTCGGCCTGTTGCGCCAGGCGCAAGATGGCAAGGAGTTCAAAGATGCTTGCATCGTAGCGACGATGGCCGCCATAGACGCGGCGCGGTTCCGGCAGAAGACCCACGCTTTCGTAGTAGCGCAGGGTCGAGGTGCGTATGCCCGCCTTGCGGGCGACTTCTCCGATAGTTAGTTCTTCAGTATGTTGTATGTGTTCCATATGTTTGCTCTATATGCTCATTGTATGTCTGTGCCTTCAAATTCCCTTGCAATTGTATACTTGTGGCGAGAAGAAAAGCAAGAACAATATGGGATATCCCGAAAAATGCAGATGAAAGAAATAATCTGGGAAGACTGGCACATCGCTGCGGCTCGTGCCAGCGGGCGCGATAAATCGGGCCCCTACGCGCCTGCGGGCGCAATAAGTCCGCGCCTGTGGCGCTGGTCTGGCCCACGCGCCACAGGCACCGGGGCCAGACTAGCGCCGCCGCGCTGTAGGGGTCCGCTTTAGCGCACCCACCTCGACGAGCGAAGCAATGTCGAGTCTCTTTTACTAACACGTGAGGGCAAGGAAGGTTCTCACCCTTACACCAGGTTAATCACCCGTCTCGCCAGCGTATCCTTGACCATCTCTTTGGTTCCCTCTGGGCCGCGAATATGGAGCCAGATTGGCCCCTGGTTCGCGATGAAGACCAGTTCAAAGGTGAAAAAGAGGCAGCAACTGCGTTCGCCCTGAATGAAGTTCAGCACTCTTTGCGGCCATGTGGAGGTGCCTGGAAACTGGAGGGCATAGCCATCGGCCAGTTCTCGTGTCTGTTGCACGCCGGTGAAGAGGTCGTCAATCTCTTCTCCCCTCGTGACAAGCTCGGCTGCTGTGAGGCTGCAAGCAACCGGCACATCTTCAATGTTATACTCTACGTCATTCATCATGTCTGTCTATACCTTTCTTTTGGTAGCTATCTACCAGCACACGCCTTTCATGTGGCGTAACGATGAACACACTGTGTGTCCGTCTAAAAGACAGTGTAGAATTTCAAGTGGACTTGAAGTCAAGAGGGTCTTGCCGATAAAAAGTTGTGCGTCCGTCGTCATCATAGTAGTGGTTGATTACCTGTCCCCCGGACAGAGTGCTTGTGGTCGCCAGGTGTACTTCGCCCCGCTTTGTGGTCGAATTTATGGCTTTTGATTCACTTGACATCGTAATATTACGATGTTAGAATTTGTTTAATGTTAGAGCTTATGTAGGGATTCTTTAGCTTCCTATATAATAGGAGTCGCCCATGAATACTTTATTGAGCGGGCCAAATGGAAGATTCAGATTAGGTCCAACAGCTCTGCGGATTGGTCGTTCTCCAGAAAATCAGCTGGTATTGAACGATTCAGAGGTTTCTTCATTTCATGCTGAAATATTCCCACAAGGGCTAGATTACGTCATCGTTGACCTTGCAAGCAGGAACGGCACATTTATCAACGGAGAAAGGCTCCAGGCGAGAACTCCCCGGCAACTGGATATCGGTGACACCATTCGTTTCGGTGAAACGACGTTTTGCTACATGGCTGATGTACCTGCCTATCAGGCCGCGGGATTAGCGGACACCGCGACCCCTCCAGATGTCCGGCGTTTTCAGCCGCAACCTCCGACCCAAAGATCAGTTCTTCCTTCTAAAAGAGAAGCTTCGAATGATAAGAATTCTGGTGACGGCACTCCAGGTTGGATTAAAATAGCGGGCGGGCTTGCATCATTAGCGGCAGTATTTACCGCTATCTGGGGGGTCTACACTTTTTTACATGCAAATTCTCCGCCTCCTGCTCCTCCAAATTCCACGCCAACTTCCGCCCCTGCACCATCAATTCCCCAGTTACATGGATCATACGTCGGGCCATACACCAATACTACCACTGGTCTCCAATTTACTATGACAATGTCTTCGCTCACAGAGGCTGCCGACGGGAGCTTTACCTCTGTCGGAAATGACGGGGTATGTCCAGTGACGTTCGCAGGAGTAGTGAAGTCAGATAACTCCATCTCCTTCACTGTCACCGAGGCAGTTGGAACCACCTCTGGTGGCGTTGCATGTGGGAGTGTCGGCACATTTAGCGGCCAGGTTTTTCCAGATGGTCATCTCGCGGGAAGATGGCAAGGCTCTGTAAACGGCGCAGGAGGAACGTGGGTGTTTAATTGAAATGTTACTGGCTCTCCATCCTTGCAAGTGAAGCAGATGCAGGTAGGAACAGCTTGAGTTCGTTCGCGTCCTGTTGCTGGGACCAGAGGATGCTGCTGGCGGAAAGAGATGCGGACGGGCTAATGCAGATGAAAGAAACGGGCAAGAAACCTCTGACTGGCACATCGCTGCCGCTCGTGCCCTGGGCGTGCTAAAGCAGGCCCCTACACGCTGCGGCGTGACCCAACCCCGCGCCTGCGGGCGCGGATCAACAGCGCCCGCAGGCGTGTAGGGGCCTGCTTTAGCACGCCCAACGAGACGAGCGATAGCGATGTCGAGTCCCCGTTCCCATATGAATTGCCCATCTCTATCATTCCCCATTGACTTTTACCAACCGACCGGTTATACTTACTAACAAGCAAGCTATATTAGCATATAGCAATGCTTTCCTCTATCCTCGTTATCACCCCCACAAAGTATTCACCCTGTAGCCCGTCCCCTTATCCTCAATCCCCATTTCTTCAGGAGGTTTCTCCATGTCCGATTTCTTATTGCCGGACTTCCATGTGCCGGAGCTGCAAACAGCGGACCTGATGATGCCGGATTTCACCATGCCGGATGCCAGTTTGCCCGACCCGCCAGTGCCGGACCTGATGCAGCCAGCTTTTCCCCCCGAGCTGGATGTACTGGCAAGTTCGGCAAATCCCGAACTTGACGCCGCCCATCCCGCGAGTGGTTTTCCCCTGTCAATGCCAGAGACACCAGAAATGTCTGGTTTGCCAGATGTGCCGGATGGAGCGTATGACCCGGCGCGAAATATGCCGGGAACGCTTGATAGCTCGGCCTCATCGCTTGTCTCACAAAGCCCTGATAACCGGCAGTTGCCAGCCGACCTGGCGTATGACGTGCTCAATAGTACTCCTGATATGACAACAAGGGAGCGCCACCTGGGTATGTTGTTGCTGGGGTTGGAGGGCAAGATGCCAGGGAAAGCGCCGGAAGGGACAGGGCGATGAAGGCCATTCGTATCGAGAGCGTCATCTGCGAAGGGCAGGAGCGCCTGGATACCGCCGATGGTCGCCGTGAAGTGCGGGTCACGATCATTCGCGGCGGTGCCAGCATCAATGGCTATTACTATGGTGAGCCAGCGTTACGGGCTATCGCGGCGCTGATCGAGAATGCTCATGCCTATGTAGACCATGCGCGTACAGAGGCGGATACTGCCGTGCGTTCGGTACGCGATATGGTGGGCTTCTATCACTCGCCGGAGTATGTGCGGGACGATGCGGGTGGCAATGCCGGGCGCGTGGATGCGACCTTGCACATTCTGGAGTCCGCCGACTGGCTGTGGAGCATGATTCGCGAGGCGGTCTCGCTTGGCCGCCCGGAATTGATTGGACTTTCCATTGACATTTATGGCACCTGGCAGCCGCGTGCTGATCTCGCGGGAACAGGACGCCAGAAAGGAGCGAACACACGGGGTCAGGCACAACGCACAGGCGAAACCACCAGTACCACGGCACAATCACTTAAAGAGGTGACGGGTGTGCTGGCGTTGAACTCGTGCGATGTGGTGACGCGGCCCAGCGCCGGAGGCAGTTTCCAGCGCGTATTACAGGCACACATGATGTCCATGATGTCAGAAATGTATGGTACAACGCCGGACGAAGGAGCAATGCTCATGAACGAACAACAGCAATTGGCAGAGACGCAGGATGCGAGTGGAGCGGGGAGTGTGGGGGATGGGAAGGAAATAACGGAGGGAGCCAGGGGTACTCAGAGTACACACGTATTGGAGCAGGAGATACGCGAGGCGAAGGAGGCGCACACGTTGCGCACCTCGCTGCTCGAAGAGTTGCGCCTGGAACGGGCGCAATTGCGTTTAGAGCGGCGATTGTTGGAAGCGGCCCTGCCGGAAGCGATCAAGACTCAGTTGCAAGGACGCTATGCCGGGCGTGTTTTCGAGATGGATGAGTTGGAGCGCGACATTACCGGCAGTCGGCAGATGCTGGCCGAATTGTCGGCGCAAGGGCTGGTGCGCGGACACGGACATGAGAAGGTCGAGATCGGTATGCAAGTGACCGAGGCCGAGAAGATGCAAGCCGCGTTTGACGGTATGCTGGGATTAGAGATAGACCAGAGCCGCTTCGCGGGTGTGCGCGGCTTTACCAGTATCCGCGAGGCGTATGCGCGAGTGACGGGCGATGCCTCGGTGAGCGGCATCAGCGAGCGGTCGCAGGTAGGCAATATCCGCGTCTCGGAGGCCGCTCCCATCACGCGCATCACCGAGGCCGATACCACCACAGCCTCGTTCTCTTACCTGCTCGGCACCAGCATGAACAAGCGCCTGTTAAAGGATTACCAGGCATGGCCGGCGGAGTGGATGCATTTCGCCTCAATCGTTCCCATTAAAGATTTTAAACAACAATCGCGGGTGCGGCTGGGAGCTTTCGGGTCGCTGCCGGTAGTGGCAGAAGACACGGCCTATAGCGCCATCACGCTGACAGATACCGCCGCGACGTATGTGCCACAGAAGCGCGGAAATCTTGTAACGGTTTCCCGCGAGGTAATCGTGAACGATGATTTGCAAGCGATCAAGCAGATACCGACGAAACTTGCTGTGGCGGCGGCCTACACGCTGGCGGAATTCGTCTACGGGTTTTTGTCGAGCAACCCGAACATTTATGACGGTTCGGCGCTTTTCACGAGTGGCGCACCGCATAATAACCTGGGGGCTTCGGCATTGTCCACGGGAGCGATGCAGTCGGGCGTGACGGCGATGCGCGAGCAGACCAATTTCGCGGGCAAACGTATTGGCCTGCGCCCGCGTTTCCTGGTGGTGCCGCCGGAACTTGAATGGTCGTCAATGGTGATGACGAAGAGCGCGGGTGTTCCCGGCTCGAACAATAATGACATCAATCCCATGATGGGCTACGTTACGCCGATTGTCTCGCCACAACTGTCGAATACCACGCAATGGTTCCTGATTGCGGACCCGCTCATGGTGGATACCGTAGAAATTGGCTTCGTCGGCGGTCAGGTAAATCCAGCGCTGTTTATTCAGGATCAGCCGTTGTTCGGGCTGAACTTCACGCAGGATGTGATTTCATACAAAATCCGGCACGAGTACGGTGGTGCTGTCGTAGATTACCGTGGTTTCTATCGCGGCATTTAAATGC
>DATGJV010000280.1:0-6103 GCA_035295005.1 Ktedonobacteraceae bacterium
GCTAATATGGTAGGGACATAGTGAGAAGGAGTTTTATTGTGCAACTTTCCAATTTGATCAACAACTTACCGCCATATCACTTCGCCGATGCGAAGAAAAAGATAGCCGACCGGCGGGCTGCCGGGGTGGACGTGATTAGCCTTTCGATGGGCGATCCTGATTTGCCCGCGCCACAGGCGGTCATTGACCGGCTTTGTGAAACATTGCAACAGCCGGAGAATACACGCTACCCCGAGTATCGCGGCATGCGAGCATTACACGAGGCCATCGCGGCATGGTTCGAGCGGCGTTTCAACGTCAAGTTGACGCCCGAACAGGATATTTTACCCTTGCTTGGCTCCAAAGAGGGGCTGGCCTATGTCGCGACTGCCGTGCTGAATGCGGGCGATATCTCGCTCATTCCCGACCCGTACTATACCGTGTACATTACCGGCAGCACCAGCGTAGGCGCGGTACCGTATCTGCTGCCCCTGACAGAGCAAAATAATTACCTGCCCGACCTGGAGAATATTCCGCAGTCTGTGCTGGCGAAATCGCGCTTGCTCTGGCTTAACTATCCCAATAATCCAACCGCAGCATGTGCCGACCGCAGTTTCTTTGAACACGCCGTCGAGTTTGCCCACCGTCATAACCTTGTCATCATCCATGACATGGCCTATGCCGAGGTCTATTATAGCGATTTCCGCCCGTTGAGCATCTTGCAGATTCCAGGCGCAAAAGAGATCGCCGTTGAACTACATTCGCTTAGCAAAACCTATAATATGGCAGGCTTCCGCGTTGGCATGCTCGTCGGCAATCCCACACTGGTTGATGCTGTGGGGCGTTTGAAAAGCAACATTGATAGCGGCATCTTCCGACCCATCCAGTATGCCGCGATTGAAGCTTTACAATTGCCGCCGACGTGGATAGAGCAGAGGAATGCCATATATCGCCGCCGCCGCGATATCGTGGTGGGGGGCTGCAATGCGCTCGGAATGCACGCACGCATGCCGCTCGCGGGTCTCTACGTCTGGGCCACCATTCCCAGAGGATTCACCTCTCGCGAGTTCACATCCTGGCTATTCGACGAAACCGGCGTCTTTCTTACCCCCGGCACCAATTTTGGCGACGCGGGCGAAGGCTACGTGCGTATCTCGCTCACCGCACCCGACGAGCGTATCGAAACGGCTCTTAAACGAATGAAAGCAGCTATCGAAACCCGATCACTCGCGGAGCGATAACCCTTGCAGATTCCAGGATGTAGCGTTTATTGTTCATATTCAATATCGGTCTCTACGTGATGAAGCGGCGATGTAGGGACAGTTGTCGTATTGATGTAAGGAGTTTAGCGCCATGATCGTCGAACAGGGTGCGGAAACCATTGATCGCTCTCCCAGCAATGCATGGAATCTCTATGTCGGACAGGACATATGCGGGAACGCACAACAGGGACTTGACCACGAATGGCTGGTGACGAACGGCATGGGTGGCTATGCTTCCGCCTCCATTGTGGGGGCTGCGACACGTAGCTATCACGGTCTGCTGGTTGCTTCGCTGCATCCTCCTGTTGAGCGCGTCGTCATGGTAAAGAAATGCGACGAAGAGATCACATTTCCTGATGGGCATATCCTCAAACTCGGCGTCAACGAATACCAGGATGGCACCATTGACCCGGATGGATTTCAGTACCTCACCTCCGTCGGGCTTGAAGGCGATATCCCTCGCTTCACCTACCGGCTCGACGACCTGCTCACGTTAGAGAAGCGCGTCTGGATGGAATACGGGCAGAATACCACCTATGTGCAATATCTGCTGCACGGCGCATTGGATGAGGAAGGTGAGAAAAATCCTGATACGCTTACATTAACACTTTTTCCGTTCTGCCTCTCCCGCGATTATCACAGCACCACGCAAGGCGCACATGACTGGCATTTCTTCGTAGACAACCAGGGAAATCGCTGCCGCATCCGAGCCTACGATGGCGCACCGACTTATGACCTGATTGCCACGCCATCAGCGAAGTTCGCGCCAACCGGTAACTGGTGGTGGCATGTCCTCCACCGTCGCGACCATGATCGTGGCCTTGTTGACCATGAAGATATGTATCAGCCCGGCACATTCCAGATACCACTCGTCCCCGGCAAGCGCGTCACCCTCGTCTTAACGGCTGAGGCAGAACCATTAGCCGATT
The DNA here is from genome assembly GCA_035295005.1 of Ktedonobacteraceae bacterium. GTDB lineage: Bacteria > Chloroflexota > Ktedonobacteria > Ktedonobacterales > Ktedonobacteraceae > DATGJV01. The sequence continues at coordinate 2,171 of DATGJV010000280.1, forward strand.
TTGGCGGGCCGCAGCACGAAGAAGCGGTTGTTCACGCCCTTGCCCGTCATAACCTGCGTATCCGGCAAATACTGACGGTCGCGGATCGCTCGACACAAAATCTCTCACAGCAAGACCCGGTACGCGCCCGTCTTGTAGCGGCGGCAGATCAATTTATCGCCGCTCGCCCCGAATATACCACCGATAGCGCAACGGGCAAACAAACACTGCATCTCGCCCCCGACCGCAAAACGATCATCGCAGGTTATCCCTGGTTCACCGACTGGGGACGTGACAGCATGATCTCGCTTCCCGGTCTCCTGCTCGCCACCGGTCGGTACAGCGAAGCGCGTGGCCTCTTGAAGGCGTTTGCATCCGTTACTCACCAGGGACTCATACCCAATCGCTTCCCCGATAGCGGCGAAACGCTTGAGTATAATACGGTAGATGCCACCCTCTGGATGTTTCATGCCCTTGCCCGTTATCTCACAAGCACCGGCGACTGGTCCTTGCTCAAAGAACTCTTTCCTACCCTCACCTCTATCATTGACTGGCATGTACGCGGCACCCTCTACAATATCGGCGTAGACCCTCACGACGGTCTATTGCATAGCGGAGCGCCGGGTATCCAGTTGACGTGGATGGATGCGAAAGTTGACGACTGGGTCGTCACGCCACGCCACGGCAAAGCGGTAGAGGTCAATGCTCTCTGGTACTACGCACTCAGTTGTATGGAATCATGGGCAGTCCGTCTCTCGACCGACGCCACACAATATAGCCAGTTACGCGCCCAGGTTCTCCAGCATTTCGCCCAACGCTTCTGGTACGAAGAGGGCGGCTATCTCTATGATGTCGTTGATGTCGAGGGAGTAGCCGGGAAAAATGACAACTCGCTCCGGCCCAATCAACTGTTTGCCGCCTCGCTCACACGCAAATTGCTCACCGAGGCACAAACGAGCAGCATGCTGCAAAAAGTCACTGATACGTTACTCACGCCAATGGGCCTACGCTCACTCAGTCCACAAGACCCCAATTATCATGCACATTTCAAGGGAGATCAGAAGCAACGCGACAGCGCCTATCACCAGGGAGCTGTCTGGCAATGGCTCATCGGCCCCTATATTGATGTCTACCTGCGCGTTCACAACAACCGCTCCAACCGCTCGCAGGTACGTTCTCTGCTAGAGCCCATTATTCAGCACCTGTGGAGTACCTGCCTGGGAACCATCAGTGAAGTTGCCGAACCGGAGCCACCCTACACGCCCGCCGGTTGTTTCGCCCAGGCATGGAGCGTCGCCGAAACCCTGCGCTGCTGGATTCTGACGGGGGAATGAACATTACATCATCCGCACCACAATCACGCTGACATTCCCTTCGCCGCCAGCCTTATTGGCGCTATCTACCAGCATACGCGCGATTTTCTGCGGGTCGTCGTCTATGTTTTGTGCCAGTAATTGCTCTAATTGAGCATCAGACACCATGTGCCAGAGACCATCAGTACAGAGCAAAATCAGGTCGTTGACCGCAACTGGACGCTGGAATATATCCACCGGTAGCTGATTCAATTGTCCAAGATAGCGATAGTGCAGATCGCGTTTGGGGCTATGAGCCAGCTCTTCCGGCTTCAGGAGATCGGCTTCCACCAGATTCGCACCCAACGTATGATCAGTTGTCACACGATGCAGCCCTGTTGCAGCACTGTAATGATAGGCCCGGCTATCCCCAACGCTGGCAACATACAAAATATGTTTATGCATCAACGCCACTGTCAATGTGCTTGCCATCGCCGTCTCATAATCGGCATTGCAGTGATAAATCACCTGGTTTGCCTGCCGCACGCCATCTCTCAACCACTGCTCTATAATAGCCTCCGGCGGTGGTAAGGCATGAGATGGTCCGGTAGACTGAATCTTTCTCACAGAACTCATAGAACCTGTGTAACCTGTGGACGGCAAAGATACCGTCAATGGCGGCAACAACACGTCCGCCACGGTCTCCACCGCGAGGCGACTGGCCTCGTGTCCTCCCACGGATTTCCCCTGGGGTCCCCGCAAACCATCGGCTATAGCAAACAGGCTAAATGGGCGCGGCGGGGCCAGGTTGACGCACAACCCCTGCACAATTAACAGCATATCCTCGTTCTCTTGCGCAGCATACCGCCGCCCCACATCGCTGACATACCCCACCTGGCACACATCCGCCACCATCGGCGATGTCTCGTCCAGGCTATGCCCGCAGTGACGGCAGAATCGCGAACTACCGCGATTCTCTTGCCCGCAATTCGCACACGGATTCTCAGGGATGAGCGTGCGTACCAGCACATTCGCATTCCCCACGTTCACCGCTATTGTCGGCAGTTCCTCCACTACCTTTGAGGGTGTCGCTGGCGTTGCTGGCGGAGCCGCAAGCGCATTATTAAATGCATCAGCAAACGCCTTCCCTGACGCATAGCGATTCGCTGGCTCAAGCTCCATCGCATGTTGAATAACCGCGTCCACCGCCGGGGGTACAGCGCGATTCAACTGGCTCGGCGTCGGTAATTCAGCCGCGTGACTCCGTACCACCGCTTGAAATGGCAACAAACCCGTCAACATCTGATAGGCCACTACACCCATTGAGTAGATATCGCTGGCTGGCAACGCTCGCCCATGCTCCTGCTCAGGTGCCACATAATGCTCCGTGCCAATGGCCCATCCACGCTGCGTCAAGGCATGCTCTTTCTGCATTGCACGGGCAATACCAAAATCAGCCACTACCAGCCGTCCATCGTCCTGGTGAATAAGCAGATTCGAGGGCTTGATATCCCTGTGTACGATCTGTTGCGGGTGCGCGTGAATCGCATCAACGGCTTCGGCCAGTTCATTCAAATAACGCCGCGTCAACGCCAGCGGCAACGGCTGCTCGCCCTTCAGCAACCCTTTGAGCGTCCCGCCTGTAATCAGCGGCATCACAAGGTACAGTAATGGGCCATCCTGCCCAAAATTCAGCACCGGCACAATATTGGTATGCCGCAATTGATGTGCATAACGTGCCTCCCGCCGGAACCGCTCCACTGCCGTTGGGATATCCGTCACCCCGACGCCTCCCACCGTCGAAATCACCTTGAACGCCACCTGCTGTATCTCAAAAGTATCGCTGACACGATAGACTGCACCCATGCCGCCCAACCCGATCAATGTCTCAATTCGATATCGTCCCGCGACAACCGCTTCCGGTAGCAGGCAAAGACAGAACGGATTGATACACTGCGTCGTTCCGGCAGGATATTCAGTGCGACAGCGTGGATTAGGACAGGTTGGCATACGGTTTCTCCCGGTCTCCCTCGTGTTTGTAGTCTCATCCTATTGTAGAGTGTGTGATAGGACATGTCAATGTGAACGAATCAAGAACTAAAACCAGGGTACCCGCAAGGGGAATACCCCTACTATATACGACCCGGTCGTATATAGTAGGGGTATTCCCCTTGCGGGTACCCTGGTTTATTCCACTACTCAACCCACTCCATCCACCGCGCATGCCCCGAACACACCGCCAGTTTTCTCACCGTTTGTATTCCGTTCTGAAATGACAATAATTCAAGATGCGGCACCTTTCCATACAACCAGGCAATCGAGATGACGTACAGGTCTCGCCTCGTCGCCTCACCAGCAAAGAGCGCGGCCAGTCGCTCGCGGTCTTCTGGCAAGAACTGGTTCAGCACAAACGTATGAAACAGGCAGAGCGTCGTATCCTGTGGAATCGCGGCCATAATCTCTGAGAACAGGTCAAGCGCATTGCCCGTGACAAGTCGCGGCGGTTCCTTCTGCACAATTTCGATAGCACGCTGGAGCATATGCCTACGTTTTTCGTGTTCGGGCCAGATCAACGCCTGCAACCAGAGCGTCTCTTCCGGGTTACGCACATCTATCGGATGCAGGTCTACGCCCAGGCGTGAAGCCACGGCCGGGAATGTAG
>DATGJV010000281.1:0-3818 GCA_035295005.1 Ktedonobacteraceae bacterium
TGGCAACTGCCGCTCGGCACGGGAATTCAGTCGTATCTCATTGGGAGCGCCAATGGGGTCTGGGCGGTAGACTGGATTACCTTCTGGGGTGTAGTCATCTTCAACACGCTGAAGCTGACAGGTCTTTTCGATACGTTCAAAAACTGGTTGGTTGAGCAGGCCACTGCCGATGTGCGTGTGCAGACGATTTTGCTGGCCTGGGCGCTTGGTGCGTTGCTGGAAGGGCTGGTTGGCTTCGGGTATCCGTGGGCAGTTGTTGCCCCTATCCTGGTTGCCCTGGGCGTTTTTGAGTTGGACGCGCTGCGCGTGGCAGCGATAGCCAACAACGCTCCGGTCTCGTTTGGTGCGCTGGGGGCACCGATTATCGCGCTGGCCGCCGTGACGGGGTTGCCGCTTTTAGCATTATCGGCCTCGGTGGGAAAGATTGTCGCGGTACTGGCGTTGTTGCCTCCCTGGGTCCTGATCTACCTGGTAACGGGCCGCAAGGGATTCCGCGACGGGTGGCCGCTGGCAGTGGTGGGGTCACTGGCTTATATCCTGGGTCAGTTGCCGGTCTCGCAATATCTGGGTCCCTATCTCCCTGATATCATCGGCGCACTGGTTTCCTTTGGCGCTATCCTTTTGCTATTGAAAGTCTGGCGTCCGAAAACGGTGATGGGCTATGGGGGAATAGAGCTGAGCGAGGAAGAGCAGAGGGCGCAAACCACCTCTGTAATCGAAAACCCAGTTGAAGGCGAAAATCCCACGCCCCGGCATTCGGTCCTTGCGGCCTGGCTGCCGTTCTTGATTCTGGTGGTGATTGTGGTATTGTGGACTGGTCCCTGGTCTCAATTGCCGAAGGTCGCGGCTCCCAGCTTGCTGGTTAAGGCTATCTCATCTATCAGTCATAAGACGACATCTGTCGCTTTTGCCTATACGCCTTTCATTGGTGGAACTGCTATCCTGGCTTCCTGGCTTGTGATGCTGGTGTTTATTCGCCCCGGTTTCGCGCTGTTGGGACAGGTGTTTCGAGAAACCTTCCGTCAGATGTGGGGAGCGTTGCTGGTCGGCGTCTTCATCTTTGGCCTGGCATATGTCTTCAACTACTCAGGCATGGCAGCGTCACTCGCCTACGGTTTTTCAAAAGTTGGCCCCGCTTTCATCCTGCTTGCCCCTATTCTGGGATGGATCGGCGTGGCGCTTTCCGGCAGCAACACGTCCACCAACAGCCTGTTTGGTCTCGTGCAGGTGCAGGTAGGCAGATTGCTCGGTTTCCCTGTGCTGCTGCTACCCTCGTTGAATTCGGTGGGCGCTGAAGTAGGCAAGCCGGTAGCACCACAGACAGCCAGTGTGGGCGTCTCAACCAGCAAATTTGTGCGCAACGAGGGTCAGGTCATTCGCCATAATATGGGGTGGACGCTGATTCTACTGGCGTGGCTCATCATCGTTGGCTTACTCTATTACTTCCTGTTGCCGGGAGTGATGGCATAGGTATTGAATAAGATCGTAAAAACAGAGGATGCAGCGAGCGGTAATTCGCTCGCTGCATCCTCTGTTTTTACGCTTTGCTTTTATACCTGCGACGCGCTCTTAGCAAGTCCACTCGCGCCAGCTATAGCCGTCGCGCACGAAAATGGCGTGCGCGGCTTCTATGTTGGCCCAGGCATTGTAGGGTGAAGCGCCCGCTTCCGGCGTTCCTGCCCAGGTGCTGGGATAGAGAATCTGGAAGACGCCAGCCGCGTGGCTACCACCAATCGAGGTGGGATTATAGGCACCGGGGTTCAGCCCAGATTCGCAACGGGCAATATTGATCGCCTCTGGAGCATTCGCCCCAAATATTTGCTCAATCATGCCCGTGACCGACGAACTCGGCGCAACTGGTGCCGGGGCTGTTGCGGGTTGAGATGCAGGTGTGAGATTGGTAACAGCAGGTGCCTGCTGGGTTGCCTGTCCCGACGTGTACACGCTCCCATTTGCAGGGATGCAAAAACGCTCGCCGGGGAAAATCAGGTTCACGTTTGATATATTATTCACCTGTGCAATCGCCTGATACGAAGTGTGATAGGTAGCTCCAATCCCACTGAGCGTATCACCGGATTTCACCGTGTAATATTGGCAATTCGTGGCCGCAAAAGCGGAAGGTGAAGAGAGGAAGAACTGACTTCCACTTACAATCCCCAGTATTCCCAGGGTAAACAACGCTACAGAAACTTTTAAACTGACAACCTTACGAAAAACGGTTACGAAATGGTTCATTATGCTCTTTCTAGCTGAGGATAAACCACTATGGCTTATCCTGATCTACAAAGCGTAAGTGCATGTGTGGGCCGCGAAAGGCGCAAACTTAGAACGAAAGTACTAATTTTGCCCTCACACAGCAGACACGATGGCTAGTATAGCATTTTGGAGATGACACATTTTGAATTATGATGAAACATAGTACGAATGGGCTATATGGTGTAAAATGCTGAGTTATATTTGAGCTATGCCAGAGTATATCTTTAAACATCGTTGTTTGATATGCTTTTTCATAGTTATCCACAAGTTATCCACTTGTGTACGACCAAATTCGTGCAAAATACCCTTTTCCCTACTGGCATATTTCTGGTATAATGAAGTGGGGAGAAGTGGGGAAGAATGGTGAGTACGTTCGATTGGTGGGGGAGGAAGGTGAAATTTTCCTGAATACGGGAGAATATTCGAGAAAATTCACAGGGCCACCAGGGCGACTCGTTTGAAGAGAAAGCGCGAAGGCAGACATGTTTCTTGGAGAGTACGAGCATACGATTGACGCGAAAGGGCGCATGGCGGTACCGGCGAAATTCCGGGCGCAGATGGACCGTGGCGCGGTCGTGAGTAAAGGGATGGGAACATGTCTCTCGGTTTATACTATGCAGCGCTGGGAAGAGAAGTCGGCTGAGCTGGCTGCCGGTAAGGCGAGCGACGAATTGCGCGACTTTGAGCGGCGCATTTATCCCAGTGCCAGTGAAGTAGAGTTGGATGGGCAGGGACGCATGATTATCCCTGCGCGGCTGCGTACTTATGCCAGACTTGGCAATGAAGTGACCGTTGCAGGCGTGCGTGACCATTTTGAAATCTGGGACCGCCAGACATGGCAGGTCTATCAAGAACGTTTAGATGCAGAAGGAAATAGCATTCCTTTCTAATACTGTAGTGGCATCCTTTGTGGGTGTCAGGGGACACGATGCAAACACAACATGTGCCGGTGATGCTGGAAGAGGTGTTGCACTATTTAGACCCACAACCGGGTGGTCATTATATTGATGGCACGTTAGGTGGAGGCAGTCATACACAGGCGATATTGGAGCTTTGCGCTCCAGACGGTAGGGTGTTGGGGATAGATACCGATATGCGGGCGTTAGAGCGAGTACGCGAACGTTTCCCGGTAGAGGTGAATAGTGGGCGTCTGGTTTTAGTACACGGCAACTTTGCTGACCTGGCCCGAATAGTGGGCGAGGCCGGTTTTACGTCTGTACGAGGCGTGTTGCTTGACCTGGGCTTTTCGTCCGACCAGATGGATAATGCGCAACGCGGATTTTCCTTTAGCGCCGATGGGCCGTTGGATATGCGTCTCGATCAATCGGAAGAAGAGACTGCCGCCGATATTGTGAACAATGCGAGCGAGCAAGAGTTAGCGGACATCTTCTGGCGATACGGCGAGGAGACGCGCTCGCGCCAGGTAGCGCGGCGTATTGTACGCGAGCGAGCAAAGGGCGCGATTACGAGTACAAAGCAACTGGCACAGCTCGCGGCAGCCGGGGTTCCTTATAAAGCAGGGGCAATTCATCCGGCGACGAAGGTGTTTCAAGCCTTGCGCA
>DATGJV010000282.1:0-5794 GCA_035295005.1 Ktedonobacteraceae bacterium
CTCATCGCCGGGGGAGCAAGTACTTTGGCCCGGCACAGCAGCAACCGCATCCCTTCTTCTAGTGGCATTGTCTGCAACTGAATGCCCTGTGCCAGCGTTCCCACTGCCTGGCAGCGGGTGGTAATTATCGTTGCTCCATGACGAGTTGACGGGAGAAAGCGCTGCAGAAGTTCGAGATCTTCCAGATTATCCCAGATAAGCAGCCATCCTTTATGTGTGGACAGCCAGTGCTGCACTGCGGTCACGATGCGCTGTTGAACGGCCTCTTCTCTCTCTGAGAGACTCAACACCTCTGCAATGGCGAGAAAACTGGCTATGATACTCTCGACGGTTTCTGCCGCGATCCAGAAGATGGCGGTATACTCCAGCGCATGCCGGTATGCATACTCCACCGCAAGCTGCGTTTTGCCAATCCCTCCCAGCCCATGGAAAGCAAAGGACTGGGTGAGTGCGACCGCCGGACTGGCATGCAGCAGCGATTCCACTTCCTCTAAAATCCCGTCCCGTCCCGTAAAGAACGGATTGCGCGAAAAGGGGAGAAGCCAGTAAGGCGAAAGTGCCGTGAGACTGGCCTCGAGAAACTGGCGAGTCTCCCGTTCATTCAGACCTAACTGTGATGCTGCCTCCAGCACAAGGGTTTTGCTTTCCGGGAGATAGTTTCCACATTCCCAGATGCTTATGGTATTGGTATGGACGCCAATTCTTGCTGCCAGCGACTTTTGCGTCAGGTGACGACGTTTGCGAAAGGATTTGAGCAAATCTCCAAAGGACGAGAAAGGTCTGGTATTCATTGAACCTCTTCTTTCATTGTCTCAAAATACGGAAAATTCACAAGTATTCTGTGTGTTTCTCCAGGTATCATGGTAAGTGTTAAACGTAATAGGCTATCAAATGATGTAGGTATCCTTTTATCGTTCTACAAACTTCTGATTTTTTCTGTAGTTAAAGGAGGTTCTATAAGAAAAAGCTAAAGTATCTCTTTTTATAGAGGAGAGCAGGACTTACCACTAAAAACAAATTTTGAACCAACAGAAGACAACAAAAAGTATATCCCGGTCAGATGTCTCTGACCATGAGTGAAAATGTACCAACAACTCACCTTCTACTACGAAACGAAGTTACATGTAGAAGGTGCGCTAGAGTTTACCTGGAACGACGAGGAAGATGCCTTTTGTTTCATATATGAGGAGAAGCGCGATATCAATGAAAAATAGCGATACATCGTCTCTTTTTCGTAAACAGGCCCTAGAATACTATACCCGCAGTCGGACGAATGCGATTTTACCTCGTCTTGCCCAACCCCCGGTATTTCTTCTGTTGTGGATTTTGCTCTGCCTGGCGGGGGTATCCCTGATAGTGACCTGGTTTGGTCAAGTACCAGTGTATGTACATGGAACCGGCATAGTTATACAGCAATTGCCCGGTGAAGCGGTAAACAGTAGAATCCAACACCATGAAGGATCGTTGTCTCGCTTTGACAGACAAAGGGAACCGAAAACAGTGGCACTGGTATTCGTACCGCTTGTCACTGCGCACCCATTCTCGCTTCACGTCGGCACTCGTGTTCAGCTACAGATTGGGACACAGGAGCAATTATATACGACCGTTGTCGCTGTGGTAGAACCTGGTATCTTCAGTCCGGCAGAGATTCAGCAACGCTATGCACCTGGGAACGAATTTTCTGCGCTGATTACCGGCCCATCCCTCGTGGTCTCGATTGAGCTTGACCCCTCCTTTGCTTCTCAGTTCTATACAGGCAGTCTTGTTCATGCTCAGTTTCAGGTTGGCTCAATGTCAGTGTTTTCATCATTGTTCGGATCTGCTCAACCGTTTGGAGTATAGCTCATGACCTCTCTCGATTCATCAGATATTATTATCAGTGATTCTCTGGCACAGATGCAGACACCGCAGGAAGTGGCCGGAAAAGCTCACCAAAGGTCACGCATAAGGCTGCGCAAACGCTTCTTCATGTTGATGGGCAAGAGAAGACGGGTCCCGGCCGTGCTGCAAATGAGTGTGGAAGAATGCGGCGCTGCCTGTCTGGCGATGATTCTGGCCTATTATGGACGAAAGATCACTATTGCTGAGATTCGTGAGCAGTGTGGTATTGGACGCGATGGCATTTCTGCCTTTGCCCTGGTCAAGGCAGCACAGGCGTATGGTCTGCGCACAAGGGCTATTACTCTCGAAAGCCAGGACTTCCGTTTTCTGACTCTCCCGGCTATCATTCACTGGAACTTCAATCATTTTCTCGTCGTTGAACGTTGGTCAACGAGTTCTGTTGATGTGGTTGATCCCGTGCAGGGGCGTATGCGCATAGGTGCTGAGGAGTTCGAGCAGAGCTTCACGGGAGTGGCTATTACGCTTGAGCCTGGGATTTTGTTTGAGCGCCAGAACTCCCCGAAGAAGGCACGTGTGCGGACATATGCCGCCAATTACGTAAGAATCGCGCCTGGGTCGTTTCTCCAGGTAATCGGGGCCTCCCTGCTGCTCCAACTTTTTGGACTGGCGACCCCTGTATTCACCAAAGTGATAATAGACCAGATCATTCCCTCTGGCCTGAGCGATGAACTCATGCTTATCGGCTTGGGCATGGTCATCTTACTGTGTGCGCAGTTCGCCACAACTTTGTTACGCGGTCTGGTCTTGCTCTACTTGCAGACACGTATAGACATACACATGATGTTGCGCTTCTTTGAACATCTGTTGGCCCTACCGGTACGCTTCTTCCAACAGCGATCTAGTGGAGACCTGCTCTCGCGCATGAATAGCAACCAGGTTATTCGCGATACGATTAACAAACAACTCATATCCACATTGTTGGATGGCAGTTTCGTCCTGGTGTATTTTTTCATCTTGCTCTCCCAGTCACTGCTCTTCAGTCTCGTGGTCCTTTGTCTCGGTCTGCTCCAGGTTCTCCTGCTGTTGAGTACAACACGGCTCATGCATCGTCTTTCGCTGCGCGGGTTAACGATGCAGGGGAAGGCACAGGGCTATGCGACAGAGGTACTGGTGGGGATGCAGACCTTAAAATCTATGGGAGCAGAACACCTGGCATTAGAACGCTGGTCCAACCTCTTTTTTGAAGGAATCAATGCGTCCGTTCGGCAGAATACAGTGTCAACGTTGATTGCCACTACCCTGTCTACGCTCAGTGCCGGAGTGCCTCTGGCATTGCTCTGGTTCGGTACAGGACAGGTTATTAACGGAACACTCCCGCTGGGAACGATGCTGGCTTTGAACGCTCTGAGCATTGCCTTGCTGACTCCACTTACGACATTGGTCACGAACGGGCAGAACTTGCAGTTGATCGCCTCACATTTGGAGCGTATCACAGATGTCATAGAGGCGGAGCCAGAGCAAGACAATGGCATCGTCCACATATCACCAAAACTCAACGGGAATGTCCGACTAGAGCATGTCGATTTTCAGTATGATGCTCAGGCACCTCTAGTACTCAAAGATATTACGCTGGAGATTTGCGCCGGGCAAAAAGTTGCCATCGTGGGGCGTACGGGCTCAGGCAAGAGTACGCTGGGACATCTACTGCTCGGCCTCTACCAGCCGACACGTGGCAGTATCTATTACGATGGTCTTCCGCTTCAGACGCTCAATTATCAGACGGTGCGTGCGCAATTCGGGGCGGTGATCCAGAATAGCAGCCTCTTTAGTGGGACGATACGAGAAAACATCGCCCTGGGCAATGCAGGCATCGGAATAGAGCAGATCATACAGTCGGCGCAAGCAGCAGAGATTCACGACGACATCATGGCAATGCCAATGGGCTACGAGACCCACGTAGCTGAGGATGGCACGGTACTCTCCGGGGGTCAGCGCCAGCGTATTGCCCTGGCACGTGCGCTGGTTCATAAGCCAGCCTTACTTTTGCTCGATGAAGCGACCAGTGCCCTGGATGTGGCGACTGAACGGCTCATTGAGCGCAATCTGGGTGCGCTTACCTACACGCAGATTCTCATTGCCCATCGCTTGAGTACGGTGCGCAATGCGGACATCATCGTAGTCCTTGAGCAAGGGAGAATCGTGGAACGTGGGACACATGAGGAATTACTCAAGGGCAGGGGATACTACGCCCGGTTGATAGAGGATCAACTGGAGCGTGAGGGGATACGAGATGGGTAAGTCTCGATCATCTCCGGGCATTCCGGTCTGGGTGTGATGGTACCCTTTTTCTGATGGGAAAGATGAGCGTGTCAGAAGTATTCTGATTGCCCATCTATACATCAAGAGGGCAGTTTAGCCTACTATCAGGTTATCCGCTCAGCCGTTGCCATAGATGGCTATTGTTCCTGGAGTGCGTTTTTTTGAAGATATATCACAACGTAGACATTTGATCAAAAGAAAGGAACATTCACGTGAGCATTGAAGACATTATTCGTGCGTGGAAAGCCGACGAAGAGGCATTGGAGCCTAGCCCGGTAGGACGGGAAATCACTCAGCAAGAGTTGTTGGAAGTCACTGGCGGCGTCTGTGGTCTCACCAACGAGCCCCTCTGTGGCAACGATATGTGTACGTCCGTCTATTGTGCGGATGTGCGTATAACGCCCGTTTAACCTCTACGTAAATAGCTAATCGGTTGTGACGACTATCGTCACCGCCGACAGCTCATCGGTATAGTATGGAGTGCAGCCCAAGGCCGTACCCTGTACTATACCCCACTCACCTGGTTTCGCCAGCGAGTGGTCAAGGGTTCAGAAATGAATACAGAGATCAATAAGTAAGTGAGCAGCCGAAGCAGGGACATCCTTGAGGTCTACGGAATAGTCCTGGGGATATTTCTATCTGCTGCCCAGATGACATACCTTCTTCAACTGGCAGCTTTTGAAAAAGGACAGATAAAGGAGGGTGAGAGCTATGCCTCTCTCACTGAGTGATCTACGTGCGATTGTTGCCGCAGCCAGTACTATTCCAGAGCGCGTGAGCAACCATATACTTTCATGTGCCGGGCAGACGAACGATGAAATGCTTCAAGAGCGGTTGTATGCCTGGTGCCGGGTCTCCACGGCAGGGGATTGGCGGCGATTTCAGGAACGTCTCTCCTGGGATGGACTCGACCTGACTGGGGCGCTTCATTTGCTGGCTCCAGGCGTGTGGAGCGAGCAGATTCCGCTACCTGCCTGGACGACGACTCTCCAGGAGGCCCTCCATCTGCTAGAGACGATGCCAGGCGAGAATACGCTCGTAGAGAAAGTGTCATGGGCGTTCCTGGATGCCACGACACCATTGCCATTTGAAGAATTGCTAGCTCCTTTCGTTGCTATTGCCCGGCAGCAGTTTCTCGCACAGGCCAGAACTACTACTGACCTGCTCACAGACGCAGCACTGTTGACCTTGCAGCGCCATTTGCTGCAAGTGCTGATTTCACTATCTTTACCAACGCTGCATGCCGAGTTCGCACAGGGCCTCCAGGCAGCAGGAGACAATGAGCAGAGAGATAGCGGAGAGTTCTCCCGGCATTTTGTTCAGCACATGCGCCAGGGAGGGATGGCAGCCCTCCTGCGAACATATAGCGTCCTGGCGCGATTATTGGCGACGACCTGTGATTTGTGGGTCGAAGCCAACATCGAATTTGCGCACCGTCTGGCCTCCGACTGGCTAGATATGGCAGAGATGTTTAGCAATGGAGACGATCCGGGCCAGGTGACAGAAATTCAGCCTGCCCTCTCCGATACACATGCAGGTAGGCGCTGTGTGACGGCACTGACCTTTGCATGTGGAACCAGGCTGATCTATAAGCCGCGACCCGTCGGAATGGAGGATGCTTTTGCATCCCTTC
>DATGJV010000283.1:0-4289 GCA_035295005.1 Ktedonobacteraceae bacterium
AAATTCGATAGTACCAACAGGCTCGCCTGTTCTGAGTGTCCTGGTGGCTTGAGCGATAGTCGCGATGCCAAAATCGCCGATGACAATCTGATTTCTGTTGCCAAGCAGCAAGTTTGCCGGTTTAATATCGCAATGAATGACACCTTCGTTGTGGGCATATTGCAAGGCTTCAGCGATCTGTTTGACGTGGGATACGACATCGGGAAGTGCAAGCCGTTGTCCAAGCGGATATTTTTCGTCCAACGAGCCATTCGGCGCATAATCCATGATCAGATGAGCAACCCCATCATTGCGAATCCCATAATCACGCAAATGGACAATGCCTGGATGGTTGAGGCGCAGGAGCATCCTGGCCTCTTTTTGAAATTCCACCTTGCTTTTTTCATCGGTTAATGGATCGCGCAGCACTTTAATGGCAACCGCATCATCATTGGAAAGGTAGTGACGACCGAGATACACATCAGCAAAGCCACCTCGCCCCAGCATACGTTCAACTCTGTAGTTCCCGAAAGTTTGCCCTAAAAAGCCAGTCATGGACGGCTCCCCCTTACACCTCTTGTTTTATAGTTGTGGTAGCAGATGATTGCATTGTAGAGCATCACATATAAAGGAGTCAAGCGAATCGGGTGATAGAAATGAAAAGTAGCAGAGGATATCCTGCGATGGTAGATATTTTCTGCTACTTTTCATTTTTAATGAATTATGAATCATAATAGTTTCTGCCGCGCCACTCCACGCCTTTACGGGTGAGGACGCGCCAGGCAGATTCGGCGAGAATGCCGGTGAAGAGGGCGGCGGCCAGAGGGTAGGTGAAGGCATAGTACCAGGGAACAGCGAGGTTGCGGTCCAACCAGAGGCGGTATGAGAGGGCGGAGCTTAATTCTAATGCGGCGGCCAGCGTCAATTCACGTGGGGTGAGATGGCTGGGACGCAGGCAGGGTATCCTTGCCGGGATCGCGGATGGGCTAAAGCTGTCCCTGGATGGGTGGGTACGCCAGCTTAGCCAGGCGAGCAGTGGCAACAGAAAAGGGATGATGCCAATCATGGGGAGGCCGATGAGTTCGAGCAGGACGAAAGGGAGGCCGCCGCGACTACCCAGGTAGGCGTTTTTGCGCCAGCCACGCCATGTCTCGCGCAGGTTGCTATACATGGAGACATGCACGAGATCGCGGCCATCTTCCATGCGCAGGCAGAAACCGTTCTGCTTGACGACATGGGCAAGGTCGCGATCATCGAGGAGCGTGTTGCGCAGGTCAGGGCGGCCATAGCCGCCGGTGATGTCGTAGACGGCGCGGCGTATGAGTATGAATTGGCCGTTGGCGATAGCAACGTCGCTGTTGGGGTCGTTCACTTTGTAGATGGGGTATTGCATGCTGATACCGAGATAGGCGACGGGCATCATGACTTTGTTCCAGAAGCCGGGCAACTCCTGCTTTGTTCCCAATGTGTACAGGTCTACCTGTTCGGATGTGGCACGGGCGAGTGCTGTACGCAGGGCAGAGGGGGAGTGCCAGGTATCGGCGTCAGTGAACAGGAACCAGGTGCCGTGTGCCTCCTGCACTCCTGCATGGAGAGCATGAGGCTTACCCGCCCAGCCAGGCGGCAGGTCTTTCAGCCGCAAGACCCACAGTTTGTCGCCGTGAGGGTGATGATGGGCGAGATCGTCAAGGATGCAGGGTGTATCATCGGTTGAACCATCATCTACCACGATGACTTCATAGGATGGGTAGTCCTGTTCCAGCAACGATGTGACGCAGTGCCGGATGTTGCGTTGTTCGTTGCGAGCGGGGACGATGATGGAGACGGTTTGCGCCGTCTTTGTTGGAGAATGCGGGATATCCGAGGGCGGACGCGATAAATCGGTCCCTACGGGAAGTGGGGATGTTTTTTCAGTGTGGGGGTTTGTGCGAAACCAGAGGATGAGATAAAAGGCGATGATGCTGAAGGCATGCGACCACAATAACAGGCGCAACCAGGAAAATGGTTTCTGATGTTTGTTCATAGTGTTCCCTCATATTTGTCTTTATCATTCATTATAGCAGGGCATGTGAATCACTGCTGTATGGTTAAGGATGCCAGCAAGGGGCAATCATGTTTAAATAAGCATAGATAAACAGTTGCATGTAATGCATGACTGGTGTACAATTTGCTGGTAGGAGTACAGCAATACATGCAACAACGACGTTTTTTCCGGCTACGGTTGCTCACACTGTTGAGTACGAGCCTTTTACTTATATATCTGCTCTTTCTGTGGTTGCCCGTTGGGTCGCGAGGGCCGGTAGCATATGCCGCGAGTAATGTACCGGCACGCGCTTTTGTGATCGGGTCGGACCCGGTGGATGGCGCGACGATTGCGGTAGCGCCGAAGCTGGTGCGCATTTTCTTTAATGAGGATATCAGTGCGATCAGCGTTGCGCACGTGTATGTGTTTGATACGGCCAACGGGCGGCTGGTGGACGCGGCACGCAGCTTTGTCTCACCATCAAACGCACGTGAGTTGGATACGCCGCTTATCAGCGCGGCACAGTTGCCGCAGGGCATCTACGAGGTGAAATGGGTGGCAGTTGCCAGCAATGATGGACAGGTGTCATCGGGGCTGATTGGTTTTAACATCGGGCATGGCCTGGGACTGCAAGGTACCACTATCCTGGGGCCGTCTTCAAGCAACAATGCCGTGCAGATGGATTTCATCGGTGGCTTGAGTATTGCCTGGGAATGGCTGGTGCTGGTGGCGCTAACGTTCTGGATTGGCATTCTGGTGGCCGAAGGGCTGCTGATGGGCAACGACGCGGAGACTCGCGCCACCGGCATGCTTGCTCGTGTACGCAAACAAAGTATACCGTTGCAGTGGCTCTGCCTGAGCGCGTTTCTGGTGGGAGAAGTGGTTATTTTGCTGCTGCGCTCCATCGCACTTTCAAATAGCAGCAACGGCAACGGCGGCATTGATATTAGCACACTGGGGCAAGTGCTGTTCGCAACTTCCTATGGTTATCTGTGGATTGCGCGTATCGTACTGGTCATACTTGCCCTTTTGCTGCTACGCTGGTCGTATCGAAAAACAGGTGCTGCGACCAAAACAGCGCGTTTGCTCCAGAGCAATAGTGAACAACGGATAGGCGGCAACACAGGTGGCAGCGGTAGTAGCTTCAGCAAATTGCGCCAACGAGTCACGCAAGAGCAGCACAATACGGGAGAACAGCCTGTCATTCAACCGCAGGAACCAGCCATTGTGGCTGACACACGCGGCTATACCATCGTTGCCCTGGTGCTGGCAGGGTTGCTGCTGCTGACATTCGCGTTGATGAGCGATGCCGCCCAGCTGGCACAGCCACATATCAGCGCGATTGTGTTGGAATGGCTCTACCTGGCAACACGCAGTATCTGGCTGGGCAGCCTAACCTACCTGGGCTACGTGCTGTTGCCGCTGTTGCCCAATATTGAGCAAGATCGGCAGGCAAGTTTACTAACCACCATGTTGCGCCGCTTCCATCCATTGTTACTGGGTGCTGTCGGCGTATTGCTGGTAAGCGGGTTGTATTTGAGCGAGAGCAGTATCTTCGATCCACAGCAGTTACTAAGCGACCCCTATGGCAGGTCGCTGCTGGTCACGTTGGCGCTGGTAGGATTGCTGCTGCTGTTGAGCGCATGCATTATCTTCATCCTGCGTCCGAAACTGGCACGACAGGCGGCGCTTTTACCGGTGATAGACGCGGAACTGCCGACGCGACGCACGCGCCAATCCGCGCTAGAACAAACGGTGCGCAGTATCAAACGGGCGGCCATTGTTCTCTCGTGGCTGGGCGCGGGTGTCCTCCTTTGCGCGGCACTGATGGCCTTTTTCGCTCCTCCTATCGTATTTCCCAATATTGATTACGCGACTGCTGCCAATACCAGTACAGCGCCCCCATCGGGCATCAACGTCCAGACGGAGCAGGTCGGCAATCTTTCGGTGACGTTGCAGGTCTCTCCTGGCCGCTCCGGCTATGCGAATACCGTCATTCTGACCATCAACGATAGCGAGGGCAATCCTGTTACCGACGCACAGATACAACTATCTACCAATATGGTCATCATGGATATGGGTACCGCCCATACCAGTATTACGGGTGGCAACCCCACGTATATCGCGACCTTCAATAAGAACGCTGCTTTCTCGATGGCCGGGCTGTGGGATATTACCGTTAAAATACAGATTCCGCATCAAACGCCTGTACAAACTATCTTTCAGGTGACAATGAATGGATAATCCATAGCCAGGGAGCGGCCAGCAGCACGCTGCTGGCCGCTCC
>DATGJV010000284.1:0-2901 GCA_035295005.1 Ktedonobacteraceae bacterium
AGGGGGTGCGGTTGAACGTAAAAAACAGTGCTTGCAAGCACTGTTTTTTACGTTCAACCGCACCCCCTCTTTTTACCCTGAGAATGATACAATAGGAAAAAGCACTATCATCACAACAGGAGAGGCAACGTATGAATATCATTGACTTTTACCTGATAGAACAACAACGGCTGCACGAGTGGCTGCGCAACAGCGTCGGCGACCTCACGCAGGACGAATGGCATTTTGTCGGGCAGGGCAATACCAACAATATAGCCTTTCTAGTCTGGCACTGCGCACGGACCGAGGACAACATTCTGCGCTTTATTTTGCAGGGTCGGCCAACCATCTGGCAGGAAGGCAACTGGCACGAACGGTTGGGCTTGCCTCCACGTGTGCAGGGAACCGGCATGGCGGCAGACGAGGCACGCACATTTCATATCGCTGAACCACGATTCTTCATGGAATACGCCAATATTGTCTGGCGTGAATTTGAGGAGTACACCGAAGCCATCACGGATAATGGCGCAGAACTCTCCAAACATATAGTGACAGTGAAACCGCTTGGAGACATGCCAGCCCTTCAAGTCATCGGCCAGGTCTGCATTTCCCATTGTTTCATCCACCTGGGCGAGATAGCCTACATTCGCGGCGAATTGGGGAAAAAGGGCTTGCCATTTTAAGAGAAAAGGAGCAGGTACGCACCTGCTCCTTTTCTCTTAAAATGGGTGCCATACATGCACCACCTCATTGCTTGCTGACACAATAGTTTGTCCGTTCGGCGACCATGCGACAGCACGTACCCTCTCCGCATGATGGTCATACATAAACACCGATTTTCCTGTCGAAGCTTTCCATACCTGAACAGTAGTATCGTCGCCAGCAGATGCTATATACTTACCATCAGGCGACCATGCCAGCGTCTTCACAGGGCCGCTATGTCCTGTAAATACCGCGATGGTGTTTCCCTGAGCGGCTCCCCACACCTGCACCGTCGCATCTTGCCCACCCGACGCAATGTATTGACCATCTCGCTCCCCTTGCCCGCGAGCAACGGGCGACCATGCCATTGCGTACACAGGACCGGCATGACCGGGATAAGTAAGCGAGATCGCGCCATTCAGAGCATCCCACACCTGCACAGTGCCATCAAAACTGGCAGACGCTATGCATTTTCCATCCAGCGACCAACCAAGTGAGAAAATTCTATATTGAGCATCGTGCGTATAGATATGTTTGCCAGTAGCAGCTTCCCACACCTGGACGGTGCTATCGCCAAAATCGCCGCCTGACGCAATATAGTTCCCGTCGGGAGACCACGCGACACTGCGCACAAAGCGCGTATGCCCGCGATACGTTACAAGTGTATTTCCGCTTAACGCTTCCCAGACCTGTACCACACCATCGGTGCAACCGGAAGCGAGGAAGCGTCCATCTCGCTCCCCTTGCCCGCGAGCAACGGGCGACCATGCCACGGATAATACCACATTGGTATGACCACGATAGGTATAAAGAGTCTGCCCACTCTGAGGATTCCACACCTGGACTGCTTTATCACGTCCTCCTGAGGCCACGTACTGCCCATCGGGTGAGAATGTCAGGGCAAATACGTTGTCGGCGTGACCGGAATATATCAATGTTCTTTTGGTCCTTCAGTCAGCAGATTCACGGCGTGCGGCAGAACAGGCAAAATACATTCAAGGCACTCTTTGACGGCTTTGGGGCTGCCGGGAAGATTGACGATCAATGTGCGTCCGCGTGTACCAACGACGCCACGTGAGAGCATACCGAAGGGCGTATGTTGGAGACTCACGGCTCGCATGGCTTCGGCGATACCGGGAGCCTCACGGTCAATAACAGCCTTTGTAGCTTCGGGCGTCACATCACGAGGAGCAAGTCCCGTGCCGCCAGTGGTGAGAATGAGGTTGAGGGATTTCTCATCGCTCCATTCGCGCAACGTGGCTTCGATGTGTTCGCGTTGATCGGGAATGATGGCTCCGGCTTCGATGATGGCTCCGTTCATTTGCGTCACCATTGAGCGTATCGTTTCGCCGCTCGTATCCTGTCGCGCACCTTTCGCGCCGCTATCGCTGATGGTCAGGACGCCAATCGTAATCATGTTGCTACCCCCATCCCTTATGAGTCAACAAGTCAACCACGTGGGGCTAATTCGCGCATCAACGCGCCTATCTGGCGACGTGAACCATAGAGCCAGACGGTATATTCATCGGTCAGGTCTTCGACTTCCACCTGGCACTGCATCTCAGAGGCAAGTTTGCGGGCGATAATGAACATTTGCCCGCGCTCCGCGCTATCGCGGCTCTGCGTACTCAGAGCCAATCGCCCCAGCTTCTCATCCTGGCTCAAACTCGTATTAATCAGTTCGTTGAGCGAGTCGAGTCCAAAGATAACGCGCAATGGCGGCATCTCACTCAAATTGGAGGAGCCATTGCCGTTGCCGTTGCCATGTGCGGTCTCTTCCTGTATCTCCACATTGCGCGAATCAATTTCGACGTAGACCGAGCGCAACTTCTCTAGAATCAGTTGCCGTGCCTCCTGTGGCGCATCGGCGCGGGGATGGACATACGCGAGCAGCTGCTGTGCCGGGTCAGAGTAGATAAAAGGGCGTGCGAGGGCTGACCGCCGTCCACACATCGGGCAAGTCGCGACATTCAATAAGCCAGCCAGCACAGTATAACGTAACTGTGGGTTCTGCGCGATATTGACATATTCATAAATTGGGCTGCTGTACACCTCACCACAGGGGCAGGTGAACGTGCAATTCGTTGATCGAGACATAACAGACAAAATGGTAAAATCTTCCTTCCAGGCTACGACCTTGTTGGTGTTAGTATACCATATTCATGAAGGAAGATAGCCTTGTTGATGATACATATCCGATAGCCAACACCTTATTTCTAT
>DATGJV010000285.1:0-9055 GCA_035295005.1 Ktedonobacteraceae bacterium
TGGCACATTGCTACCGCTGTGCCAGTGGTGCGCTAAAGCGGACACCTACGCCAGTGGAATACTCTGCGCGAAATGAAAGAAATCGTTCGGATCATACATCTTCTTGACCTGTTGCAGCCGTGCCAGGTTAGAGCCGTAATAGGCATTTTGCCAGTTGGGCAGGTTGGGGTCAATGTAGTTCACGTAGGAACCGCCGCTGGCATAGGGGCGCATGGATTGCCATGTATTGTTGAGCCAGGTATGATTTGCCGCCACGACAGAGGCGGAGTCACCGGCATTCCAGTTTGCCGTGTATTGTGCTGAGAACAGGGCATTGCGGTGAACGAAGGCGGTAGCGTCTGGCGCGACACGGTTGATCGCGCCACCGAAGGCATCCATGCCGATGCCGCCTTCACCGAGCGAGGAGGCATGGCGAGTATTAATCGCGTTCACAAGAGCCTCAATAGCTGGCGTTGGTAGCGCGTTAGTGTAGTAGTCGGCCCTGGCGCTATATGACTCTCGCTGCAATTGTCCCTGCGGATTCTGGCTCGGCAGATGACACTGACCTACTGTTTTGCCATAACAACCCGCCTCCACGAGCATGGTATCGAGCAGACCGGCCCCTGATGCATAGCTACTACTGGGCGCGACATTGATTTGACTGGTGAGCTGATGCAGTAGCGAGTCCAGCGCGGTAATCCCACCGACATAGACGCCGTTGACCAGCACGATTGGACCGCTCTTATTGGCGGGTGAGTCGAGGACGCAGTTTGACCATAGTTCATCCGGTCCCTGTGGAGCCCAGCGTTGCCACGCGGCCACCACCGAAGCGGCGCTGCTCCACGGCCAATACAGGGTGAATAGCGAGATGGTGGGGACAGCATGTGCCTGGAAAGTGAACGAAGTGACCACGCCGAAGTTGCCGCCGCCGCCGCCACGCAACGCCCAGAAAAGATCGGAGTAATGATTCGCGTCGCAAGTGAGAACGCGGCCATCGGCTGTGACCACCTGTGCCGAAAGCATGTTGTCGCAGGTCAGGCCGAACTTGCGCCCAATGACGCCAACGCCGCCTCCCAGCGTCAGTCCTGCTACGCCCACTACCGGACAGGAACCGGCGGGAATAATCAAGCCGTATTGTGTGAGCGCCGAATACACATCAATCAAGTGAGCCCCTGCTCCCACCACAGCAGTCGCATTGCCGGTGTTTACCGTCACGTTGTTCATACGAGTCACATCTACTACGATACCGCCGTTAGTCGTCGAATACCCGGCATATGAATGACCTCCACAGCGCGGTACGAGCGGCAGAGCAAATTTTTGTGCGAAGGCAAGGCAGGCCTGGACATCAGATGGCGCGACACAATAGGCCACTGCCGCGGGCATGACGCTATCAAAGCTCTGGATAAAAAGTTGGCGTGCTACAGGATACTGTGAATTGTTTGGTCGTACCAGCGTTCCATGCATGCTTCCCGCAAGAGCCGACCAGTCGGCATTTGTAGGTGTTGGTGGTTGCGTAGGAGAAACTTGCTGTGTTGGTGATGGCTTAGCCGTCGGTGTCCCGTTGCTTGTCTGTGATGGCGATGACTCGCATGAGATAAGCAGTCCAGGCAACGCTCCTACGGCGCAAAGAGCCAGAAACTCCCGTCGGCTCATTCTTTCGGGCCGCAAATTGTCCGGTTGATGATGTGTATGATTCATCGGTAACACAGTATCCTTTCGTTGCCTTTCCCCATATTATACTGCTTTTACTAGCGATACCATTGCCTCTGTGACTTTTTGTCCATTGCCATGAGCCGGAGACATTTGCTATAGTTCTAAAAAGGTAGCCTTTGTGGTACTACAACGTGTACCCCTACTATACACAATGTGCGTTAAGAGTGTATAGTAGCGGTGTTCCCTGTGTATGGTTGAAAATTATTGACAGCGTGATACCGGTGTAGGGCCAGGGTACCTGAAACGTTATAAAAAAGTATGATTGCTGGGAAATAGTATGCCTGAAGATGTAGAACGCACGCAAAAACTTTTACCTTCGCGAAATGAAACTCCTGTGAAATCTGAGCCGGGCCTTGCGCCCCGCAAGCCGCGACCGAAAAGGCGTAAGACTGGCCTTCTCGTTTCGCTGGCCCTGGCTGTGCTGGCAGTGATCGTAGTGCTGGCCGGTCTATGGATACATTTCGGCTCAACCGGTATAGCTGCTCCCGGCGAGCAGACGCTACTACCCGTGGGATCGCCCGGTTCCTTTGTCAGGCCGCCCTACGACGCATCCCAGGTGAATGCGCTTGGGCATCTGGTTGACCATATGACGTACAAGGAGCTTGCTGGCCTTTATGTCGCGCATATGTCGCTGGATGAAAAGCTGGGTCAGATGATTTTGGCCGAGAGCGAGCAGAATACCTACTCTGACGACCTGAATTACATGATTACGCAGCAACATGTTGGCGGCATGATTATGTACGAATCCCATCTGCAAACAGCCGCTCAGGCTCGTACAACCACCAGCCTTGCGCAGCAAAACGCGAAAGTCCCCTTGCTGATTTCAGTTGACGAAGAAGGTGGGGCATACGTCAATCGCCTGGAGAAAATCTACGGAGCGCAACCCGGCCCGTGGGAAATTTACCAGTCGGGAAGCCTGACCTATGATCGCCAGCAAGCGACGAAAGTAGCGCACAACCTGCTCAACATCGGTCTCAATACCGATCTTGCCCCCGACGTGGACGTAATGATTGTACCAGGCATAGATACTGAAGACCGCACCTTCGGCACCACAGCCGCTTCGGTGATCCAATATGCCGGCCCCTATCTCGAAGCCATGCAAGGCCAGGGCTTGATCGCCTGTATCAAGCACTATCCAGGTGGCCTGGGCGACACCCCCTATGACGCGCACGACATTTTGCCAACCGATGGGCGTACAAAGGCTCAAATGTACGCCACCGAACTCGCGCCGTATCAGACCTTGATCAATTCGCCGAATCCATTGATGCGGCCCGCGATGATTATGTCCACCGATGTGATGATGCCCGCCATTGACCCGACTATGCCAGGAGAACTCTCGCACATTTTCATGACCGATATCCTGCGCAAACAATTTGGCTACGACGGTGTGGTTATCACCGATGCACTTTACATGGGTGGCATCTCGGCACGCTGGAGCCAGCCGCAAGCGGCGGTGCTGGCAATCGCGGCTGGCAACGATATGATTATGGGGCCAATGGGCAGCGCGAGTACGGCGGCAGTCATCGAAGCATTCAGACAGGCACTTCAAGACGGGCAACTCACAATGGCCCGTGTGAACGAGGCCGTGACCCGTATCATCGCGCTGAAAATGCAATATCATCTCATGCCCGTCACGTTGCCACGGAACTGATGTACAGGACGAAACAAACAACCGTTAATAAACGTTTCTACATATGTAATACATACATATCCATAACTCAATAATCTGCTAATGATGAAACAGGTATCTCTATGTCAGTGCATACAGAACAACGACTGAAGGAACCGTTCAGCCCTCCAATTGTGGCAGATGAACGACCACGCAAAAATAAAGCGGCCTGGTGGGCGAAGGTGCTGATTCTGCTTGAACTTGCTCTAGTAATTGCGTTCCTCGGCGGCGATATTCCGCTTGCGCTTCCCCGGTCAGCGAATCTCGCCGCACAGCCAGTGATGAAGACGGGGCCTTTTGTCCAGGTGCCGCTCAACCCTGACGAGGTGGGGAAACTGTCCCATCTCTCGCAGTATCTGAATGCCAGAACGCTCATCAATATGTATCTTTCACATATGACCCTCGACCAGAAGCTGGGCCAGCTTTTCATGGTGCAGTACTGGGGCTATTCCTACTCAGCCGACCTTGAGACGATGCTCCAGAACCAGTACGCGGGCGGCGTAATCGTCTATGGTGCGCAAATGAATACCCTCAATCAAACAAAAAGCGATATCGCACGCATGCAGCAGCACGCCAAACTTCCTCTCTTGATTTCTACCGACGAGGAGGGCGGCTTTGTTCAGCGTATCATGAATATTTACGGGAATCGTCCAGGGGCGCTGCAAACGTATCAGACGGGGAATATGCAGAACGCCGCGACGCTGGGACATAGCATTACGCACGATTTGCAATCACTGGGTATTAACACGGATCTCGCGCCAGACGTGGATGTGCCGGTGGTGATGGGGCCAGACCAGTATATGCGCACGTGGGGATACACTCCTCAATCGGTGATTGACTGGGGTGGTACATACCTGCGTGCTGTGCAGGGAGACGGTGAGATTGCCTGTCTCAAACATTTTCCCGGCCTCGGTGCCGCGAAAACGGATGCGCACGAAGACCTGCCGGTGGTCAAGCGCACGTTGGATCAAATCTACTCAACCGAACTGGCCCCGTACCAGTATTTCATACAATCGAAGAATGCGCTCGATCATCCTGGCATGATTATGACGACCGATGTGCTGATGCCAGCAATTGACCCGACTATGCCCTCGGAACTCTCATATCCCACCGTGACCGGTATCTTGCGCCATCAACTGGGCTATAATGGCGTGGTTATTACCGATGCCCTCTACATGCTGGGTATCGCGAAAAAATGGAACCTGCCCCAGGCCGTGGTACTCGCGATTGAGGCTGGCAACGATATGATCCTGGGTGTGCGCGATTCCTCCGAGCTGGCTGCTTCCGTTGCGGCCCTGAAGCAAGCTCTCGCCAACGGCGACCTCTCAATGGCACGTATCAATGAGTCAGTAGCTCGTATCATCGCCCTGAAAATCCAGTATCACCTTTTGTCCAGCACGCCTGAGATGTAAGGTATCATATTCTCCGACCAGAAGTACCAGTGGCATAATTCCGTCGTATTGACGTATACTGTATGCGTTGGGGAACTCTCAATTGTTGGAATGAAACTGGAGAGAAGGCATACTTCATGGCGCGATCAGAAACATCACCAGCCGAGTTGATAGCCACACGCTCAGCGACACAGGTGCGACCCGATAGAGGAGAGCGTCGGCTCCGGCGTATCAGTGCCTGGCTCATGTTTATCTTTCTGCTACAGGGACAACTTGGGGCGATCTGGGATAGAGAATGGCACTACTTTGTTGGACGTGACCAGTTCTGGACGCCGCCGCACACGCTGATTTATTCGTGCGTCACTGGTGCGGGCCTGATTGCCCTTATGGTTATCCTGGCAGATACCATTCGCTACTACAGGCACGCCCCCGGCGTAGATGATACTTCCACGGTACGTATTTTCCATGTATTTCATGCTCCACTGGGTTTTATCATCGCGGGCTTTGGCGCTCTACAATCGCTGGTATCCGCGCCACTGGATAACTACTGGCATAATTTGTACGGCATTGACATTGCCCTGTGGGCTCCCTTCCATATGATGGGTGTGACAGGGGCTATGATTGGTATCCTGGGCATGATCTATGTATTTGCTTCCGAGGCAACCATCCAGCGCACAGCAGGTTATGCCTATCGCCGTTTCCTGGGACTGAGTGCGCTGGAATGGGGCGCAATCTTTATTATTGCCGGGATGATCAATTTCACTTTCATCGGCTTCTTGCAGTTTCCCGTCGCCACCTTTGGCCCATTCCATATTCCGACCTATGCCATACCTATGGCATTAGCAGGAGGAGTGGGGCTTGTGGGCGTGATTCGTTTCACGCAGCGACCGGGAACGGCTCTTCTCACCGTCTGCTTGCTGGCATTCCATACCTTCCTGGAGGGACTATTTGTCCCCTGGGCCATCCGCGCTGCTGTTGCTCAGCAAGGATTGTTCTACCGTGTGCCAGAGGTGCCGTATTTCAACGTTATTGATGCCCTGCTACCGGTTATCTTCATCCTCCCCGCCTTGATTGTAGATAGCGTTGCTCTCTGGCGGTTGCGGCGCGGATTGGATCTGGCCGGTTCTCTGCGTAATAGCTGGATCATAGGTGTTATCATCACGATACCCGAATTGATCGTTGCCCCCTGCCTGCTCCTGGCAACATTCAATTTCCCACAGGTATTGCTGGAGCAGCCGGGAATTGATATTCCGCCGGAAATAAAAGTGCAAGCGGCGCTGATTGCCGTACCCATTTTCTTGCTCGCTGGTGCTATAGGTGCGTTGCTGGGTGCGAATTTTGGCGATGTCTGGCGCTGGAATAAGTCGTGAGATTGCCAGAAAGTAGAGCGTGTTTCTATGCCCAATGGCAAATTCCTTCCCTTTATGAACGTGTTCTCTGGCGCTTTCATAGCGTGCTTTGTGATTTTTGTGCTGGGAGCCGCCAGCGCAGGTGGGGGTCCTGCTCTTACTGAAACGCTCACAGCGGGGCCATATACCGTTGATGTCAACCTCTACCAGAATCCGCCGGTGACGGACCAGTTAGTAAAAGTGACGGTTGTGCCGCATGATACCAGTATTCCCCTTTCCGGCAGCATTGTGATGCAACCGGGTCTGGGAACGGACGCGGTGCCGTTGCACTATCAGTTAGCGCCTCTCAACCAGACCAGTACACTGGCTGGCAATATTCGCATGCCAGTACGCGGCTCGTGGCAAGTGGTCGTGCAACTCAATGGAGCAAAAGGCCCCGGTTCGGCCAGTTTTCTGATTACCGTCGCCGGGCCAGGAGCTATGCCCGTATGGGTGGCGTGGCTCATCGCGTTCATACCCGCACCCGCCATCGCCTGGCTGGTATGGCACCAGTACCGCTATCGCCGGAGGTTGCTAGTGAAAACGAAAAGCTAACCTCATAAACAGGAGTGTTGCACATCAGCTAACAACAGAGAAGTAATGCCTTCCTGGTATGCCCATTGCTTTTGCTCTTGCATGTCTGTTATCAATGGGGTAAAAACATCAGGTAGTGTATGGAGCAGCGTTAACTCACTTGTTCTGGCAGGAACACCTCCAGCTTGCAGCGCAACGCTATAAGAGTCGGGGTCAAAATGCCAGGGCTGGCAACGTTCTGGATAACGAGCCAGCAAGGATGCCGCGATTTGTAGTCCTTTTAAGTCGAAGTCACCGCTATAGTGAATAGTTGTTTGCGGTGATTGAACCAGCAGGTCGAGGAGTTTCAGCGCGGCCATGCTCGGCCAACCCGAAGTGCAGACCAGCGTGGGCATATTTTGATTATCGCTTGCACCCGCGATGACCTCCTCAAACACCTGGGGATTCTCGAGGACATAGATATCCATAGCTGATAGCGGGTTTGCCGCCGCATTCGTAGTGGGTAAAACCCGTCGCCATTCCAGCAACTGACGCAAAGGGAGCAACAGGACGCGCCCGGTCGCCGTCTGCACAAAGGGATCAGGGGGGCCATCGAGAAAAAAAGCACCCGCCAGATTGAACACGGCGACATTCGACGAAATCGTGTCAACAAGCAAGCCAACATCATTGTACAGGCGCAATTCCTGCGCACGATCTTGCGGGGATGATATGGAAAGTGAGGATAGTGAATTGGACGATGTTGCTAGAGTGAGGCTGCTCGTATTTTTTGCTAAATCGTGCAATGCAAGCAGCAAGAGGCGACCGGCAGGACGATCTGGATCAAGGGTATGAGGGTCGCCGCTGGTACGTTGGGCGAAAAGCGCGAGGCGTTCGGGTTTAATGGTACCGGGTAACATATTGAGTACGCTTGCTATATAACGTACCAGCGCGAGTTGTCGCTCCTGCTCCTCTATCGGTGCGTTTTTGTAGCGTGAGAATAGCCAATCTTGTCCGTGCGGACCTTGCGACAGCCATAAGCGACCGCGTGATTCCTCCAGTAATGCTGTGGCAATAGCAAATAAAGCAGTACGAAAATTCGCCTGTCGCATGGCCTTTTCTGTGCGTTGTTGTGGGCGTGTTACCAGTGGCGCATCTGGGAAAAAGGCGGTCAGCACATCTGGTAAGGTGCAAGCAAAGCCGCTCATTTGAAGCGCCTTATCAACGTCAACCAGCCTTACCCTGATAGTGGTCTCACGATAGGGTGGTTTACCGAGGAAACTGGCAATTTCACGGCGTTCTCCGGCAGTACTGTCCTCCAACACTACCTGTCCACCCACCTGACCCAACTCGACGTACTTCTCACGCAGTTTTTCCAGCAAGCGCGATAACCCTGCTTGCTGGAAAAACAGAACGGCCTTTTGTACGTTCGGGTTGGGTAATTGGTCGTTCATCACAAACTCTGGCTATCGCTCCAGAAGGAGGCGGATGCCGTTGCCACGGGCGACCCCTTCTCGTGGATCATCATATAGCGAGCGCATGCTGGTATTTTTGACCCTGTGCCGCTTACCTGCGGGCCGGTCATAATCCACTGGAAGTCTTGCGAGACAAGGAATTCCATGATGCGTTGCGTATTGGCGACGCTCACTTTATCGAATGCCTCGTCTAATGCCAGCAAGCGCGGTGCGCCAGGAGCGGCGTTCCGATAGAGAGCGCCGAGGGCGGCGAAAAGCGGCACATACAGGGCAAACAACTGCTCGGCACCACTGCGCGTACCCGCCACTTTGTCCGTCAGGCGCTGGCGTTGACCGCCGATGGGTGCCACCAGCACATCGAAGTGGAACCACTCGCGATAGTCAAAGACTTGCTCCAGCGCGTCCATAAAGTTGGTTTCGGGATTCTCCTGCTGTCGGATGCGTACCGAGTCAATTTCCGAGCGGAACGCGCCCATCAATGTCTCGGTTTCCCCGGCGGTCAACGCTGGCACTGGCTTACGCAAGAGTTTGTATTGTTGTGCCAGATGGCTGCCCAACTTTGTCTCATCATATTCCGGTAATGGCTTCCATTGCAAGGCATAGTGTTCGCCAATCATCGGAAGTCCACTCAAGACAGTGTTGATTTGCTGCACCCATTCCTCCGCTTCGAGAATGTGCGTGCGAATGGCTTCAGCAATCTCTTGCAGCAGGAAGTCCTCGAATAATTGTCGCTCTTCCTGTCCCAGCAGCGTTTTTTGCATCTCTATGCGCTCGCCCAGCAGCTCAAGCAGTTCGACTGGTCGGCTTTTCTGTTCATTTAAGAAGATCACGTGTCCCTGGTCATCAAGATCGGGGCCATATTCGAGCAGTATCGGCTGTTCGCGGTTGAACACACGGGCGAGCGCGTTGTATGTATCCCGCTCTTCCGCC
>DATGJV010000286.1:0-3192 GCA_035295005.1 Ktedonobacteraceae bacterium
TATCGCGTTGCCCGACCGGGTCGAGGCCCGAAGACGGCTCGTCGAGTATCAACAGGTCTGGCCGATTCAAGAGGGCTTGCGCCAGGCCAATGCGCTGTAACATACCTTTAGAGAAGGTGCCAAGTTTCTGCTTTTCTCGCCCGGCAAGGCCCACCAGTTCCAGCACTTCAGCACAGCGTTTCTGTAACTCTACGCCATGCAGACCATACAGACGACCGTGGAAGGCAAGAAACTCACTGCCCCGCAGCCAGCCATGGAAATTAGGCAGTTCCGGCAAATAGCCAATACGACGGCGCGACTCCAGATGCGAGACTGGATGTCCCAGCACGCGCACCACGCCCGATGTTGGCATGACCAGTCCGGTGAGTATTTTGACAACGGTACTTTTACCTGCACCATTGGGGCCAAGAAAGCCAAAAGCCTCACCACGATTCATGGTCAGGCTCACATCCTCAACCGCTACCAGACGCCCATAGAGTTTATACAATCTCTGTACTTCCACGGCTGGGAGCGGGGATGTTTGAGAACGCTGCTCACGCGGTAAGGTTGGAAGTAATCCAACCTTACCGGCACTATTTATTGCATTTCTCTGTTGTTCGCTCATACACTATTCCTGTCCATGTGGGGGCCTGATTTATCACACCCTGGTTCGGGGGCAATTCATAGCATCCCAAATCTGGAACCAGAACCCCGGACCCAGGGCGTGATAAATCAAGCCCCTACAGTTAGCGTAGGGAGTTAGCAGTTTTCATCAACTCTGTTGCATTGCCCGTTGCGCCCCCAACCGCGTATATCATACCATGCGTCTGCCAGAGGACACCACCACCGATAGGAGTATTATCTGCCAGCAGCAAACCCGGTGCGCCGTGAATGGTTACATGTTGTGCAGTTATCTGCGGCGGCAGAGGTATGGGTATTGTACCACTATTCAGGTCAATACCTTTGAGCTGTGAAACCAACGATGGCGGCATATTAGGTAACGAGAGCAGGAAATCGCGTAATTCGTTCAGTGTAGCAGTTCCTGTCGCACGTATAGTGGGACTCGGTACTTCCACAATGATGAAAGGCAGACCAGAGCTATTGTTAACTTGCGTCGAGCTAGTATCGCTTGAACTGCTCGCCGAGTGTTGGATGAGCGACGCGCTAGAGCTACCGTTATATTGCATCTCCACGCCTGCGGCAACACTGATAGTAAATGTTGCCCCATTCAGATTCGCCGGAATGGTAATATTTTTACCGCCGTTTTTATTCAGGTAAGCGCGTGTGCTTGACGAGTTAAAGGTAAATGCCACTTGAGCGCCGGTCATCACGCTATACTGTAGATTACCGCTCACGCCCTTTGGCACATAAGTGGGCAGAAGAATATGGAACTGAACCAGTTGTGCGGCCTGCGCCTCCGTCAGATTGTCCTTTATATCGCCGCCCTGCAATTTGGCTGTGCCAAAGTCTTGCAATCCGGGTAAAGGTTGCGAGCGAAAATCCTGCGGATTAATAGTAATGGGCTGGAATTGCTGCACGCGGAACAGCGATAGGAACTGGTCGGCAAGAACACCGGCATTGGGTATCACCAGCAGCGCAATAATGACGGCAGCGGCGACAGCGGCAACCCAATTACGCGGGCTGCGATACCAGCGTTGGCGACGAGCCATGCTGGTAGTCAATGGATTGAGCGTTTTTGGTCGTTCCACCTCGTGACCCTCTTCACGTATGCGGGTTTGCATACGTGCCAGTGCTGAGGTGGCCTCTACAACTGCTTCCTGTGAAGGAGCGAGGGTTGCGAGCAAATCGTAGATTTGATGCCCATTATTGATCACACTCTGTTCATGAGTAGCACATCCTGCACATGCTGCGAGGTGAGTTGTGACATGGCCCTCCTCGTCGGAGGCCAGTTCACCATCGCGATGGGCGATGAGCATACTTTCGTCGAGACAATAATCGTTATGCTCCGGTTGCTGAAACTCGTTCATGGTACCTCCTGCGAAATTCACGTTCAGCGCGAGCTAGTAATGCACCAACAGAAGCCGTGGCAACTCCCGTGGTCTGCGCAATTTCCGCGTAACTCAAGCCAATACTCCGTAGCAATAAATAGGTCTGTTGCCGCTCCGGCATTTCCGCTAAGATTGCGCGGACGAAAGCGGCCTGTTCATCGGCAAGGATGTGTTGCTCCGGGTCCTGTAGCGCCTCATCCTCGGATGCGCTGCGACGGGCCAGTTCTCCAACACGCTCCTCGCGGTTGCTGCGGCGTTGGCGTGTGCGCAGGGAATTGAGACCGAGATTGGTGGCGACACGACAGAGCCAGGCACGTTTTTCTGCTTCGTTAATGGAATGGGGCGGCGTCCGGTAAAAACGCAAGAACACCTCCTGCGCTATATCTTCAGCCTCATCGCTCTGCCCCACGCAGCGATAGGCGAGTTGATATACTAAAGAATAGTAGCGTGTAAACGTTGCCTCAAACGATTCCTCGCCGACGGAGGCAAGTGCAAGCCGATTACGTATATCAGGTGGCATAACCTACTGTTCCTCCATTGAGCCAGTAGCATCTATTGGTTCCGTCTGACAAACACCTTTCTCATGCATTCCATCTATTAGACACCACCCACGTATATTTTGTGACAGTGGACAAAATAATATGTACGAGGAAGAGCAGGTGCTGTGACACCTGCTCTTCCTCGTACATATCTCATGTTTTCTTTATTGCGCTGGCGGATAGTTCTCAGGTGGTGGCGGGTAATTTTGCGGTGGATAGTTTTGAGGAGCCTGAAACATGGCCTCCTGGTATGCCTGTGTTTGCACAGGAGCGCGTCCTTTGCCGATAGCGCCACCAATAGCGCCGCCCGCGAGACCGAGCAGCGTGCCAATGATAATCAGCACAACAATACCTATGATGGCAAATGTTATCACGTAACCATTCGTGATGGTAAGATTCGAGCCCGCCTGATTGACACTCTTTTGCGCAGCCTGGCGTATCGAATCAATATTGATGAACGCAAAAATGATCGAGACAATACCGGAGATGATGGAAGCAATCAGACCGGCAAATAACCCGGCCAGCAATCCAGTACTCACCTTGCCTGTCTGCGCGGACGCCCGTATGCCCGCGAAAATGGGTACGACGAGGTAGAGAATATAAACTAAGATGGTGGCAATGGCACCGAGAAAGCCGCCAAGAAAACTTAAAACGATTTCGAGGAC
>DATGJV010000287.1:0-2018 GCA_035295005.1 Ktedonobacteraceae bacterium
GTTGTCGCGTTCGAGGTAGTAGCTGATGACGAGGGCGGAGCCGACGCCGAGGGGGATGAGGCCAGGGAGGAGCCAGGGGCCGAGATGGAAAGGAATGCTGGAAAAGAAGGGCGGCAGGAAGTAGCCGACGGGGTAGAGACCGATGGTGAGGGTCAGGCCAACCATAGCGGTGATGAGACCGGCACGCAGCATGCCACGGCTGCGGCGGTAACGCGGATTGGTGCGATTGGAATTGGGATTCAGGCCGGAGTTGATCATTGCCATGCGTTCGATGTGCTGGATGTAGCGCAGCAGGACAATGAAGCCAAAGAAGATGGCGAGCGCGACAAGCCAGCCGATAAAGACGGTTAAGGCGGTTGATGACATGAATGTTACCTCATGCGATGTTGATATCTATCGTTTCGGTTTTCCAACAATGTGCTGTATCAGGGTAACAATAGAAATACTACTTCGTGCTAATTTCATACGTATATATGGTATGATACTATTAACGGGGAATATGTTTCAAGATGTTCATGGGCTGAGGCGCTATGAATTGCGTCCTGTGGTCACCAGGCAAGGAATGAAACATTTTCGCACTGGATGATCTCTAAGAAAGTATGGGTGAGCAACTGTTGCAGCCGCCACAAAGTATAGGTATACCATTTTCAAATACTGTTTCGTCCGCTACCGAGCAGGATGACGTATTGCTTGTCACCGCCAGTAAGCGAGGCGACCAGGACGCCTTCGCGCAGTTGGTGCAACGCCACCAGAGGCGCGTCTTTAACCTTGTCTTCCGCATGCTTCAGGATTACGAAGAGGCCAGCGAAATCACGCAAGAGACGTTTTTAGCTGCATGGCAGGGTTTACCGACCTTTCGTGGCGACGCCCGCTTTTCGACGTGGCTCTATCGCATCGCCTATAATAGCGCATTGAAGCAAGTTGAGCAACGCAAGCGCGATCGGGCATTGCAGAGCGCCATGCAGGCTGAGCAGGTCATTGTAGAGGCTGGCAACGAAGGGCGCATGGAAACGGAGTTAGAACAGCACGCACAGCAGGAATTCATTCGTGAAAATCTGGCGACGTTGCCCACGAAATATCGCGTCGTGTTGACGCTGCGCCACATCCAGGATATGACGTATGAAGAGATGGCGGAAATATTGATGGTGCCGATTGGCACAATTAAAACACATTTATTCCGGGCGCGTAATTTGCTCAAAGAGCGCCTGGAAACGTTTGACCCGGTAGCGTTTGCCCGGCGGCAACGTGGGAGTGATGCCGGGAAAGCTAGCAATCCCAGGGCTGCACGTGCAGGCATAAAAAAACGAGAGGACATTCGGTAATGCGCTGTTCAGAGGCTTCAAAACAGATACAACTCTATCTTGACAATCGGCTAAGCTTGAAACAGGTACGCGAGCTGGAAGCTCATATGGCAGAGTGCGTGTCCTGTCAGCAGGAATTGTCAGTGTTAGAAGATGTGGCAAGGTCTCTACAAAGTTTTGGTATGGTCGCTGAACCTGCGAACCTGACGGTAGCAATCATGCAGCGTGTCGCTGTGAGTACGCAACAATATGATACGCGCACATTTAAGCTATGGCGGCCCTCACTGCGCGAACTGATCGCGGCAGTGATTCTGGCGACGATTACGACAATGGGCATTATCCTGGGTCAACCATCGTTGCGAGCGGTTCTGCCTTTTGCCAACGGACATGATCCTGTCTCACTTTTCTTTATGAACATTTTGCAGATAATGACTTCAGCAGGCGGGGATACTATCTCGCTCATTCTGTGGGTTGGCGGCACCATTCTCGGTATCTGTATCACGCTTGCCCTCGCTGGCAGCGAAGTGCGCACGCAATGGTACAAGGCTATGATGGATCATTTGCCTGTACGGTGATGGGTACAAATTAAGGACACTGTTCCGGGGCCAGGGTACCCGCAAGGGGATACCCCTACTATATACGAGCTGCTCGTATATAGTAGGGGTATCCCCTTGCGGGTACCCTGGCCCCGGAACAGTGTCCTTAATTTGTACCCAT
>DATGJV010000288.1:0-2838 GCA_035295005.1 Ktedonobacteraceae bacterium
GTAGAAAAGGCAGGCGATGGCAGAGAGTTGCTTCAGGCGTGCATTGCGATAATGCCAGCGAAAGCTCAACGGAAGGCTACTACGGTAACGCCAGAAGATAGTTCCCGCAGTAGTCACAAGCATGATTGTGCCAGTGATGCCGAGCATGCTCAGGCAGAATGAAAGAATAGTATCGTACATGCCCTTGCCCTCTGCTCTGTCCAGTACGCTATTGCATAGAAGGCTTTTCTGCATTATAGCATGAAGCGCCCAGACATTGTATACTGAACATGTGCGGGTGTACCACATGGGGATGTAGGGACCGATTGATCGCGTCCGCGTCTTTAGAGGGACACGAAGTTTAGAATACAATGTAAACCCGCACTTAGACGCGATCAATCGGTCCTTACACCCCCTGGTGGAGCAAAGTGTGTGTTAGCTGAAGAATTAACTGTCCTCGATGTGGATTCGCCATTGTGGAGTACTGCACGTCCATTGTTGGATGTGGCGTTGCAGCTTGAACAATATGATGAGACTTTTTCATGGCATGGCTGGGATAAACAGCAGATCAGCCAGTTCCTCGCAAGTTTGCCCCCAACGTGTACGCTTGTTGTCGGTGTATGGGATAATTTTCAAGAGGAAGTGGATGGAGCAGCAGAACCAGTGGAGCATGAACTACTCACCATAGGGATTGTTTGCGAGGTGCTGGATGGAGTAATCCATTCCATATGTACTTTCAATACGCTGCTGAATGCGGGCCTGAAATCCGTTGAGCAATTAGAGCCGGGGATTGAGGACGCCACTGATATTTTGCGAGTCGTGAGGACCACAATTGCCCCTGTTGCCTGGGCTCTCTTTACCGATAGAGCAACGTGGAATGAGTGGATTTATGCCGACGAAGATGAAGCACATGGTATAAATAAAGGCGAACTTCTGGCAACGTTTGCGCGACAGGGGCGCTGTGTACTATTAGGTGGACAAACGGCTCATCATCATGCATAAAACCATAGCTGCGAGTTTTTCGTGTATGGTTTAAAGATACCGTGTATCGTTATTTTCTTGCTTCAAGATAGGATAGCTATGCAATCAGATACTCCCTTGATCTGGAATCCTATATTGCGCCAGTTTCTTGTAAATGCGCCACATCGTATGAATCGGCGTGAAGGGACCGATACCTGCCCTTTTTGTGCTGATATCACGGAAGGAAAAGTTGGTCCTGACACGCAAGTATGGCTTCACCCCAACGATTTTCCACCGTTGCAGCCGCCAGTAGGTGAGGCATATGTCGTTATCTACAGCCGCGACCACCATCGCACGTTTACACAGCTTTCGGTGGATGAGATTACTGCTGTCACCCACCTCTGGCGTGACCTGTATTGTGATCTCTCGTCGCGCTATCAAACAGTGATGATATTTGAGAATAGCGGCGAGCAAATTGGTCAGACGCAGCATCACCCACATGGACAAGCCTTTGGCGTCTCAGTTATTCCTCCTGTCTTA
This sequence comes from Ktedonobacteraceae bacterium, assembly GCA_035295005.1. Taxonomy (GTDB): domain Bacteria; phylum Chloroflexota; class Ktedonobacteria; order Ktedonobacterales; family Ktedonobacteraceae; genus DATGJV01. The sequence continues at coordinate 1,480 of DATGJV010000288.1, forward strand.
GAGCGTGAGTTGGAGACCGTGCTGCTGGACGATGCTGCCGGACGTGGCTGTCCTTTCTGCCGTGAGCGTGCAGAGCTTGAGAGCAGCGTTCACAAAGTGACAGCGAACTCCACGTGGCAAGCTTTTTTACCACCATATGTGCGCTATCCCTACGAAACCCATTTGTACCCCCGACGCCATGTTGCCAATCTCGCACTCATGAGCGACGACGAATTGCATGATTTCGCGGAGATATTGTTGCGCGTTATCTGTGGCTATGATGCATTATTTGATGGCGCGATGGCTCCCATGCCCTATCTCATGGGCATTCATCAGCTCGCCGATGAGCGTTTCCATATGCATGTTGAGATACTGGCGATAGGGCGAGCGCCGGGAAAGTTGAAGTACGCAGCCTCTTCCGAGTCTATCTGGGGTCTGTGGACAAACGATTCGCGCCCCGCGGAGAAGGCGCAAGAGTTACGAGTAGCGATTGCGAAGGTAGCACCATGAGCAATGAAGCGACATTACCACAACCGGCCCTGGATGCGCTTGAAAAATTTCCTCAAGCTTTTCATGATGATGTGGCATACAGTGGAGAGATAGGTGCCGCGTGGGCACCGGGGCGTGTCAACTTGATTGGCGAACATACCGATTATAACGATGGCTACGTGTTGCCAATAGCGATTGACCGTGTGACGGCGTTTGCCGGGCGCAGACGTGATGATGGTATAGTGCGTATCTGGTCCCAGCAATTCGAGGAGTATGCACAGTTTCCTCTTGCTGGATTGCCGGAGACATTTGAGCAGTTGCGTGCGGGCATGCCAGCATGGGCGCGTTATATACTGGGAGTGGCGACGGAACTGGCAAAAGCTGATATGCCGTTGGCGGGCTTTGATGCCGTCGTGGATGGGAATGTACCACCTGGAGGTGGCATGAGTTCGTCGGCGGCATTAGAGGTTGCGACAGCGCAGGCATGCGCCCATTTTTCCGGCGGTCGTTTCACGATTGGTGCGGAGCATGCAACGCTGCGCCCATTAGAGGTAGCCAAACTATGCCAGGACGCTGAACATAGAGCTTCTGGTCTGCAAAGTGGTATTCTTGACCAGGCGGCTTCGTGCCTGGGGCGTCCCGGATATGCAATCTTTCTCGATTGTCGTTCGCTGGACTATCGCCATTTGCCTTTTCGTGCGCCCGATCTCTCGCTGGTTGTCATTGATACTGGCGTGCGACGCGAGTTAGCTGCTTCCGCATACAATGAACGCCGACAACAGTGCGAGGAGGCAACTCGCCTGTTACGTGACCTCGTTCTCAAGCATGAGCCAGAGAATGTTGAAGCGCAACACATTTCCGCGTTACGCGATATTACGCCAGAAGAGTTTG
>DATGJV010000289.1:0-2663 GCA_035295005.1 Ktedonobacteraceae bacterium
CGCAGAGAATTGGGCTACAAGCCACAATACGACATCAAGTGCGGTGTTGCGGAGGGCGTTCAATGGTATCTACAATCTAAGCAGGGAACGCAGGACACGCCGCGCAAACAGGAGTTGCTGGCTTAAGAAACGCTCATCGGCCACTCTCAAATAACCGTTCCATTCAAAGGTGCTGTAAAACTGCTGGATCACAACAGGGAAGATATGTTCCTGCAAACGGTGGATGCTGCTATTTTATATGATGTAGAGCAGGTATACGAAATTCGCAGTGATTTGAACCGCATATCACTTCCGCATGTCGGTAGCATATAAAGGCCGCGTCTCTTTGCCGGTCAGCTCCGGTGGGAGCGATTTGCGACGACGCACATCAAACCAGTTGAAAAGGTAGGCAAGCGTGATGAAAACGAAGAGTGCATCCCGCACCCCGACGATTTGCACAAAGCCCGGCACGTTTTGCACAAGCAAAATATTGTGCGTGCGTGTGTAGAGATACGGGTAGATGATTGTTGTGAGCAGTGATATAATGCCCCAGACGGGCAGCCAGAATATGTCGTAAGCACCATTATAGGCGAGTAACGGAATAATCCAGATAAGATACTGTGGGCTAAAGACTTTGCCGCCGGCAATAAATACGAGCAACAGAGCGATACACGATTGCACAAGGTCTATTTTCCCACGCCATTGTAGCAAGAGTGTATAGGCATAGCCAAGCAAAAAAGCTACCTCGAAGAGCAGTGAAACACGATTGTCCCACCTGCTGATAATATTTAGTGAGCCAAAAGTATAGACAACATGCGCTGGATAACCAAATTTTGTGGCGATCCACAGTAAGGTGCTGCCTGTCGATTCAATTTGTACAGGACGATGTGCGAAATAGGTTACCTGGCTAACGACCGCCCCCTGAAAGTCAATCAGAGCGAAAACGCCGGTGATACCCACGAGCAATCCCAGGAAAAGCAGCGTATTGTTCCAGCGCCAGTGCCGTACTTCACGCAGCGTGCGCCACAGTTCTATGGGTGCTGTTTTGAGCGTCAAGGATGGTGACGGTATATGAAATGTTTGTGCATCATGTTGTTCAGCGATAAACAGCGCGGGCAAGAACAGGATAGGGTAGATTTTTAGCAACACGCCGAAAACCAGCGCGACATAGGCGGCTGTCCAATGCTTGCGCTCGGCTGCGATGAGACAGAGTAGTGTTAATGCTGCCGGCACCATGTCGAAACGCCCTTCGGCAGTAGCCCATGCACCCACCAGTGCGTAGAATGCAAATGCCAGAGCTGACCCACGCGGCCCATAACGCAACAACAGCCAGTAAATTAAGACGGCGGTAAGGGCCATCCAGAGCGCGAACAGCAACTGATAATACGGGATGGGCGCGAGCAGCGAGAGTGAAAAGATGGCTAACGTCAATGGTGGATATTCAAGCGGCAGAGTATGAAATGGTGCCGAGGATATCGCCGCGCTATTTAGAAATAAACATTGTGTTTGCGGCAGTAACTTTGTCGCGCCACCCCCTAACCAGAATATCAGCGCATAACATTGGTAGCGTGCAGCATCTGTAGACGACCAGAAAATTTGCCACGATGCCCCGCAGAACATCAAAATTGCCACAAATATGATCGGAAAATATGCGACGGTGCCGTTTCGTGCCACCAATGCATTCCATAACGCTGTAAATGGATTCTCTCTGGTCGCTTTAGCCGTTTCTGCTGCTTTCGTTTCTTCAGCGACTGCTTTATGAGAAGTATGTCCTTTGAGCAAAGGTATCTCTATCGCCTCCTGTCTGAATTTGACACCTTTTTCAAATGAGTGCTACAATCCCAATAGGCGTATGGTGCCGTCGCCACTGTGCCTGTATTTTTCACTTTCCGAAGTATGCACTTTCCAAGACGATTAGTACGCAAAACTAGTAACGTGTGTTCGCGTTCTATCTCAAATGATAGGCGCGAATCAGAAAAAGGACAATAGCAATGGATACGACAAAGAGCCGTGTTGAGACCAGCACGTTCAAAGTTGGGGATATTGCCCCCGATTTTACACTCAAAACAAATAGCAACGAAGACTGGCGCTTGAGCAACTTCCGAGGTAAGAAGAATGTTGTGCTGGCCTTTGTTCCCTTTGCCTTCAGTCGCGTCTGTTCCGCGCAGCTACCCGCCTATGAGGCCGAGTTAGACCGTTTAAAAGATTTCGACGTTGAAATTGTGAGTATCAGCATGGATAGCCGCTATGCCCTTGATGCCTGGTCGAAATCCATGCACACCTCGTTCCCCTTGCTCGCCGATTTCTATCCACAGGGCAGCGTCGTTGACCTCTATGGTCTGCGCCATAAGTTAGGCATGCCCAATCGTGCCGTGATCCTTATTGACAAAGAGGGCGTGATTCGCTACATCGAAGTATTGAACTCTCCCGGTGATATGCCCGACAACGAAGACCTGTTTGACGCACTGCGCAAACTCTGATAACGCCTGTTGTGTTGATTGCTTTTAGCGGCAATAGGACCAGGAAATCAAGCAGTTAGCTATCCTGGTTGCTCGATTTCCTGGTCCTATTGCCGCTAAAATTATTGTTCCGCATGCTTGTTCTTATGATATGGGTGAGATCATGAAACGTCCGTAGACCACAAACAGGGCCAGCAGGAAAAGGACAAGTGGAGCGCCTAAACG
>DATGJV010000290.1:0-2346 GCA_035295005.1 Ktedonobacteraceae bacterium
GCGCTGGCTAATGTGTTTCCCTACGAGGTCTGTCTCGTTCAGCAGCTATTTACCGAGGGAAAACTAGTGGAGGCGCGAGCATTGCAGGAGGTGCTGGTGCCAGCTAATACTGCCGTCACTGCTACCTATAGCGTGCCGGGATTGAAGGCTGCGCTCGAACTCACTGTCGGCTATGGTGGACGCCCCCGTTCACCTCTACTGCCATTGACTCAGCAAGAACGCACTCGCCTTACCGAGATTCTCCAACAGGTGGTGCAGTTTGGTGAGGAATGAGGCATGACATTAGACATTGAAATGTATCGCCGCACCGTTTATGTGCCTTTAGGTCATGCTGGCAAAAAGGTACGCCGTATCAGCGCGATTGATATTCATCCCGAAGGGGCGATGCGCACGCTGGTTTTTGTGCATGGCTACGGTGGCGATGCCGCGCAATGGCTCTACCAGTTACGTTACTTTGGGCAAACGGTGCGTGTGGTGGCTCCTGATCTGCGTGGGCATGGCCTCAGCGACGATCCCGTATCGCTTCCGTATACAATGGATGGGCTTGTGGATGACCTGGAAATAGTCTTGTCGAAACTGGATGTCCAGATGCCATTTGCGCTCATTGCGCACTCTTTTGGGGGAGCGGTCGCTACTGAATATACACTGCGTAACCCTGACAACATCAGCAAGCTGGTATTAATCGGTGTGCCTACACGCTTTATTGTGCGTCCTGTGCTGCGCCGACTGATGAGCATTCCAGACCCCGTCTTCAGTCGCACGGCGAAATTGGTAGGAATCGCGCTGTACGCGCCACAGCGCACCTTAAAGGGCCTCCATGATCGAGTGATGTCGCGTTGGCGTGGTGGCGAACGCATGCAACAATTGCATACACAGACGCTGGTTGTACTCGGCCAGCGTGATACGGTCTTTTTACGCGAACACTATGAAGACGTGCAACGTAGCATTCCCAATGCGTACAAGGTCGTTATCCCTGTTTCGTCACACCTGGTACAATTGGAGCGTCCTGATGCCGTCAACCGCGCCATTCGTCGTTTTGTCGAACCAAAGCAGGACGCGAAACTTGACAGGTTACACAGCGTCACACGCGGCAATGCACTGGCGATCCGCCTGTCCGAGATGCCATGGTTGCAACATTATGACAGCGATGTACCGGAACAGTTGCCCATACCAAAGCAGCTCTTACACGAGATGTTTAGCAATGCGGCCCGTCATTTTCCTGGACGAGCCGCGATTATTTTCTTTGGGCAGAAGATGAGTTATCGCGAATTAGATGCGCAAAGCAATCGATTTGCTCATGCTTTACAGGAACTGGATGTTCATGTTGGGGATAGGGTTGCTATTTTATTGCCTAATATTCCGCAGTGTGTGATAGCCTTTTTTGGGGTGCTGAAAGCGGGAGCTATTGTCGTGATTGGCAGTCCACTCTCCAACGAAGATGAGATCGCCTATCAACTGCGCGATTCGGAGGCCAAAGTATTACTGACTCTTACTTCATATCGCGGCATGGTTGAGCGAATCTGTGCCGAAAGTAGCATCAAGCAGGTCATCTATACCGATGTGCGCGAATATCTGCCCATCCCGCAGCGGGTCTTGATCGCCAGCCTTGTTGAGGGTAGCGAGCCGCACAGACCCGGTAGCTTCGACAGCCTGGGTATTACCTCTGAGGAGAAGAAAATAGCAGAGGTTGAGCAAAATGGGCATCAAGAGGATGAACAGCCGCACAGCGCAAAGAAAGCAGAGTTGCCACAGACACCCTATCGCGAAATTTCTTTCCAACAACTACTGCGTAAACAGGATACAGCACCGTTAGATAGCGGTACCACTTCAAAAGACCTGGCTTTGTTACAATACACCTCCGGCACGACTGATGTACCCAAAGGTGTCATGCTCTCGCATGGAAACCTCATGACAAATGTGGTGCAAATTCGGCATTGGATGCCTGATGCGCGCCGTGGACGCGAGGTGATTCTAGCTGTTCTGCCCCTTTCGCACTCGTATGGCATTACCAGTTGCATGAACCTATCGATGGCAATCGCCGGATCGCTTGTGCTGCTGCCGACCCGGCGTACCGACCAGATTCTCGATTCTATCAAGAAACACCACCCCACTATCTTTCCCGGTGTCCCTGCCCTCTACCTGGCTATCGCGAATTACCCCAGGGTGCGCTCCTATGGCGTCTCGGCTATTCGCACCTGCATTAGTGGCTCGGCCTCGCTGCCTGTTGAAGTCCAGGAGGCTTTTGAAAAGCTCACGCGTGGTCGCCTGGTGGAAGGATATGGCTTAACCGAAGCGTCTCCCGTGACACACTCAAACCCATTGAAAGGTGAGCGGCGGGTAGGGAGT
>DATGJV010000291.1:0-4003 GCA_035295005.1 Ktedonobacteraceae bacterium
TGTGACTTTGCCGGCTGATGAAGAGGTGGAGGTACAGATTGTGACGGAGAGAGCGTGGCTTGCCAACAACACCTATCCTGGCGGGTATCGTTCGCATATTGACGTGAATACGGATTTCTATCGGAGCAGATGTATCCATCGGAACTGGTACTGCAACGTACTTAAAACTTTGTTCTGATTTCGGGTAAACGCAAAAAAACGGCCTGGGCGAGAAGCCGCTTCTGGTTGAACAGAACATGGACATGTAATTTGACGTTCCATTCCTAATATCGTAGAGTGAGAAGATAGCGTAGGCCCATTATTTCCTCTATCATGCCGAACGGGGAAGGGCAAAGAGTAGAAGAGGAAATAATGAGCAAAGAACTTGAACCTCGTTCCATAGCAGAACACACGCACAGTGTTCCTCATATGAAACACCGGGGTGGAATAGCGGATCTTATTCCCCCCCATATACTGGTCTTTCTCTCGATCATATCCGTCCAACTTGGTGCGTCGCTGGCAACGAAGCTATTTCCAACCATCGGCTCAAACGGAACTGTCTTCCTTCGTCTCGGATTCGGAGCCTTCATTCTTCTATTGCTCTGGCGTCCCCGGTTGCGAAGCTATACTCGCCACCAGGTACTGCTTGTCGGATTGTTCGGCATCACCATTGCTGTCATGAATGCGAGCTTTTACGCCGCTATTGCACGTATTCCGTTAGGGATCGCAGTTACTCTGGAATTTATCGGTCCACTTGGGGTGGCTGTGGCGGCCTCACGGCGAGTACGCGATCTGTTATGGGTGGTGCTTGCAGCCGCAGGCATTTTCTTGCTTGCTCCCATTGAAAACGCAGCAATTGATCCTGTAGGGGTAGGATTTGCGTTGTTGGCAGCAGGTGGGTGGGCAGCGTATATCCTGCTCACTGTCCGTGTCGGGCGTGCATTGCCAGGGGGTGGAGGGCTGGCAGTCAGTATGGGCATAGCGGCCCTTGTAATAGCACCTGCTGGTATTACCAGTGGCGGAAGTACATTGCTCCATCCAACTATACTCCTGATGGGCCTGGGGATAGCAATACTCTCCTCGGTGATTCCTTTCTCATTAGAACTCGAGATACTCAGGCACCTTTCAGCTCGCGTGTTTGGAGTGCTGATGAGTCTGGAGCCAGCGATTGCAACGCTTATTGGCTTTATAGTACTTGGCGAGACCGTCGGACTACGTGCGATCATCGCGATTACGCTCATCGTTGTGGCATCGGGGGGCGTATCGCTCTTTCAGCAACGTAATACCGGTGACAAGAACTCCCTTACATGCCCATAGCCCGCCTGAACAATCTGTAGTATACTGGTCGCAGCCGGGACGCGAGTGCTGTATGGAATGGCCTGTCTTTTATCCTGCGTCATCTATTATGGCTATCCTCAGTGCCACCGTAGAAGCGTACCGGAGAAAGGCTGTTTAGCAGATGTCTTCAAATACGGTTGAACAAAACACTTCGCTGCATCACATCACTTCGCGTGCCGTCTGGATGACGCGCTTGATCATCTCATTGACGATTCTTGTCTGCCTGCTCATTATCGGCATCGTCTTGTACGCGCTCTCGCTGATTTCAGGGGCAGTCATCATTCTGATCGTCTCCGCGTTGCTGGCTTACATCATTTACCCGGTCGTCCATTTCTTACAACGCTATCTTCCGCGCCCGCTTGCCATTACTATTGCCTATCTCGTCATAGTCAGCCTGTTAGCCGCTGTCCTGTACGTTGTCATAACTTCTATCATCCAGCAATCGGCATCACTTGTGGGCTATATCCAGTTTCTCTTCACTCCACAGGGACAAAAACAAATACAACCGGTGATAGCCTTCCTGCAAAACCTGGGCATCACACAGAGTCAGATTGAGCAGTTCAAGGGTCAGGTAATTGCCCAGTTGCAAGGCATCATCACAGGACTGCTGCCCTTGCTCACCAGTACATTCAGCAACGTTGTCTCGTTCATCGTCATTGTCACGCTCAGCGTCTACTTTATTGTAGATGGTGGACGTGTTGTGCGCTGGTTCTGCAACAAAACGCCTATCTCCTACCGTAACTCGATTACCCTGTTTGTGCATATGCTGGACCAAAGTATTGGTGGCTACTTTCGCGGCCTGTTATTACTGGCCGCCGTCGGAGGACTGAGTACAGGCATTTTCCTTTTTCTCCTGCACGTTCAATTCGCCGCACTGCTGGCGGTCGTCTTTTTTCTCTTTTTCTTCATCCCCATGATCGGTGGCTATATTAGCGCCATCCTCATTGTGCTGGCAGCTTTTCCGCAGGGATGGGTGACAATGCTGATAGTCGCTATTTTTATGGTACTCTTGCAACAAATTGTGCTGGGGCAAGTCGTGGCCCCGCGCATTTTCAGCAAGTCCATTGGCCTTCATCCCATTATCGCGCTCTTTGCTTTATTCGCCGGAGGCGAACTCTTCGGCGTGCTGGGAGGATTTCTCGCAGTTCCCGTTGCTGGCGTCATTCAGGAAGTGATCGAGGCTCTCTGGAAACACTGGAAAACGCAACATCCCGAACAATTCCCCGTGGATAATGCACCTTTGCAACAGCCACCCCTGCTCACAGAAACCACAGGCAATCTGCCCGACAAAAGCGTACAAATCACTGAATAAGCGTATGCTGTCAAGATATTATCGTGACCGTCAGGAACGGCATTTATCAACTGCAAAAAAGGTGGGAACCTGCTGAGTTACCAGCAGATCCCCACCTTTCCTTCGATTATTCCGGGTCAACGCAATTATGCAGTCTTAGCCCTTGCCATCATTCGAGGATGTGTTTGTGATACGATAACAACAAGAATGACGGTGATACCAACCACAAAATGCGGCAGCCAAACATTGAGAGGCTTATCCGCAAACCCGAAGAGAAATGGCGAAGCAGCGAGCAAAGCGGCAGCAACAAAGTCAAAGACCAGGTGAAGTGGCATTGGAATGAATTTGATAGCCGGTATGCCAAGCTCGTAGTTCGTGACAAAGCTATAGAGAATGAGACCGATGCCGAGTATAATAGGCAAGTACACGGCGATGCCTCCCACATAAGCAAAACCAAAGAGCCACGGCGCTGCAATCAAAGCAATTCCTACAAGGTAATCCAGGACCCCATGCACTGATGTTGGCAGAAAACGTATTGAGTTCATTATAACTCCCTTTCTTAGTGAATATCTCAACTAAAGAATTACTACAAACAGAAAAGCTGCATTGATTATCAATCAGAATAATCGCTTTAACTTCCTGCTTAACTCTATATACGCTCCCCATATAATTTGGATTACTTTGCCCTGGAGGGATGGAGAACCCTCATCTTACTATCCCTGCCAGGCGTTCTCTCACATCGCCAAGCATGTCATCGCTTTTGCAGAAGGCAAAACGAACGTAGCCGTCACCGATATGCGCATGTTGCGCACTGTAAAACGATTCGGGAGGAATGCATGCCACGCCGATATCTTTTGTCAGGTAGCGCGTGAACTCCAGCGGCGTGCCATCAAATATGCCGGAATAGTTTGCCATCAGGAAATAGGTACCCTCTGGAGCAACATAAGTGAACCCGCCGCTATCCAGCGCCGCCATCATCAAATCGCGCTTCACCGTATACATGGCCTGAAATGAGGTAAAGTAGCTTTCCGGCAAATTGAGCGCGTAAGCAATCGCTTCCTGCGTCGGATGATGCACGGCAAAAGTGATGAACTGGTGCGCACGTGCTACACCCTCTATGAGGTCGGGATGCCCGTAGACCCAGCCAATTTTCCAGCCCGTCGCGCTGAACAGTTTACCCGCGCTGCTCACCGTTACCGTCCGTTCAAACATGCCCGGCAAGGTCGCAATGGGAATATGTTGTGCATTGCCGAAAAGCAGATGCTCATAGACCTCATCGGCTATCACAAGCACATCATGTTCAATGCACAATTCGGCAATCAATGTCAGCTCTTGTCGCGTAAAGACTCTCCCACTCGGATTGTGTGGGGTATTGAGGATGATTGCTCGTGTTTT
>DATGJV010000292.1:0-2960 GCA_035295005.1 Ktedonobacteraceae bacterium
TGGGCGTACAGACCAGCACGGTTGCGCCAATTTCCTGCATGGCACGTAAACGTTGCACCGAATCCATACCCCCGCCGGGGATGGTCAGCGCACCCAGACGTTTTGCTCCTTCATAAGCAGACCAGAAGCCAATAAAGGGACCAAAACCGAAGGCCAGATACACGATATCATGCTTGCTCACACCCGCTGCCTGGTAAATGCTTGTCCAGCACTCGGCCCACCAGTCCCAGCTTTCCTGTGTGTCAAGTATCTTGAGCGGTTGCCCTGTCGTTCCAGAGGTCTGATGCAAGCGTACATACTCGCTGAGTGGATACGTCAGATTGCTGCCAAAAAGAGGGTGAGTCGCTTGATCGGCGACCAGTTCGCGCTTGGTTGTGAATGGAAAATTGTGTAAGTCCGTTAAACTTTCAAGCGGGAGCGCGGTATGATTTTGAAATAGTTTTTTGTCGTAAAAATGGTTCGTTGTGCGGATACGCTCTAATCCGAGTTGCAAGCGTGTGAATTGATGCTCTTCAATGAGCGAACGGGAAGCTATTTCCAGATCTGACATGACAAACGTTCATCCTTTCTGACAGATGATCGCGAGTGTTTCTCATAGTCTATCGCAAGAGGCGGTTATTGTCGAGACAAGGTAATTACGATACCACATTAAAAATGATTTGGCGAAGCCAAATCATTTTTAATGTGGTATCGTAATATATTCCATTTACCCGCGAATAAACGCTAGCACCTCGTCGCGTTTCTGCTCCATCAATTCGCGATTGTTGGCCTCGATATTCAGGCGTAGCAATGGCTCGGTGTTGGAGGGGCGCACGTTGAACCACCAGTCTCCGTAATCAACGGTGATACCATCCATGTGGTCTACCGATTGCGCACCTTTGCCGAAATGCTCTTCTAAGGCTTTGAGTTTGCCCTGGACATCGTTGACGATGCTATTAATTTCGCCGCTGCGTATACCCTTATCCAGAGGGGCCAGAATTTGTGAGAGCGGCTTGTTCTCGACGGAGACGAGTTCGAGCATGATGAGGAAGGCAATCAGGCCAGAGTCGGCGTACCAGTTGTCGCGGAAGTAGAAATGACCTGAGTGTTCAGCGCCGAAAATGGCGTTGGTCTTGCGCATCTCGGCTTTGATATAGGAATGACCGACGCGGGTGCGTATGGCTTTGCCACCCAGGCGAGTGATGAGTTCGGGGACGCTTTTCGAGACAATCAGGTTATAGAGAATGGTCGAGCCGGGGAATTTCTGTAGAAGGCTATTTGAGACAGCTTCAGCGACCCTTGAGCCATCTACGATGTTGCCGTGTTCGTCCACAGGAAACATACGGTCGGCGTCGCCGTCGAATGCAGCGCCCATATCGGCTCCTACTTCGCGGACTTTCTGGCGCAAAGCTTCCGTATTCTCCGGCTCAATCGGGCTGGCGGGATGATTGGGAAAGTTGCCGTCAAGCTCAAAATACATAGGAATCAGTTCGCAAGGGAGATGGGCAAAGACACGCGGCATGAGCATACCGGCCATGCCATTACCGGCGTCAATGACGATTTTGAGCGGCTTGATCTTGCTCACGTCAATAAAGGAAAGCGCATGCTGCACAAAATCGTTGGTGACATCGCGCACAATGACCTGGCCCTTACCTGTCGGTTTGGCAAAGCTGCCCTGAGAAACCAGATCGCGAATATCCGCCAAACCTGTCTCCAGGCTGACGGGGGCCGCTTGAGCGCGACAGAACTTCAGGCCGTTATAGCGCCCAGGATTGTGTGATGCCGTGACCATCACACCTGCCGGGTAGTTGAACTTGCCAACGGCGAAATACAGTTCATCGGTGGTTGTCATACCCAGGTCAATGGCGTTGACGCCTTGATCTGTAATACCAACCATCAGCGCGGCGGCTAGCTCAGGAGATGACAGGCGCATATCGCGGCCTACAGCGATTTCCGGCACCTTCAGATACTCGGCGGCGGCGCGTCCAATGCGATAGGCGATGTCGTTGGTCAGGGTTTCGCCATAGATGCCGCGAATATCATAGGCAGAAAAAATGGCCGGGTTGAATGTATCATGTGTAGAACTCATAGCAGTTTCCTCTTCTTCCAAATTTCTAAGAGAACCCAGGGTTCGCCTGAGCTACGCGGGTCAAAAATTTGCCCCACTTCGGTAAAACTTGCTCGTGCGAAAGAGCGGCGAGCAGGCGCATTGGCAGCAGCAGTTTCCGCGTAAATGCGTGAGATGCCTGGCAAGGTAAAAAGATAATGTACCAGCGTGCGAATAGCTTCTGAACCGTATCCCTTACCCCAGGCCAATTTTTCGCCCAGACCAAGACCAATTTCTACATGAGCGAGACGGTAATCGAAGTTAAAGTAGGTGATGGTGCCAATCGGGAAATGACGCTCATCTTCAATGATAAACCAGTATTGTCGCCCATTGCCGCGCACATAATTACGCTCGAAAATAGGCAGGAACTCCGATACGCTTTGCGAATATGGGCGATGTGGGTCATAGCGCCATACTTCATCATCGCGTTCCCAGCGAAAGACCCGCTCCGCATCCTCCATTTTTGGACGCCGTAAAGTGATACGTTCCCCATGCAACACGGGATTCGTGCTTGTGCGTTGTGTTTCAGTCATTACAATCCTATATCATGCGCGAAGCTGTTGCCAGCCGCGAGTGATCCAACTTCAAATGCCTGTGCCAGTGTCTGACCCAGATCGGCAAACGTAGGGCGCACGCCGAGATTGACTCCTGCTCGTACAGGTTCACCATAGGCAAGCAAGGGAACCTGCTCGCGTGTATGGTCGGTGCCGCGATAGGTCGGGTCAACGCCGTGGTCAGCCGTAAAGAAAATAGCATCCTGCTGTCGCATAGCCTGTTGTACCTGAGCGAACCAGCTATCCACGTCGCGCAGTGCCTGAGCGTAACCCTCGCTATCGCGCCGGTGTCCCCAGAGCATATCAAATTCTACCAGATT
>DATGJV010000293.1:0-4045 GCA_035295005.1 Ktedonobacteraceae bacterium
CCATCGTGTAGGGAATCGCCATGTTGTATGATGTCTCAAAGCTTCCACCAGGACCAAGCAGGTGCGGGAAAACGGAGAGCGCAATCAGCCCAGGTACAATCGCCAGGAATGGGAAGAACAACTTGGGAAACGCCGCGATCAGTGGTGTTCGTTCCGCCGCCGCCTCGTCTTCTGCCGCCAGCGCACGCTGCACAACAAGAAAGTCGGTACACCAGTAACCAAAGCTCAACACAAATCCCAGGCCCAGCACAATCCCAATAAAATTGACTCCAAACGGATTATTATTCGTGGCTGTACCGGCCCACAGATGAAAGAATGCCGGATTGTTCACTTTGGCTTGCAAACCGGACCAGCCACCAACATTGATTAGACCAATGATAGATAGTGGTAAAAGTCCCGCGACAATCAGGAAGAACTGGAGCGTCTCATTATAGATAGATGACGTTAGCCCACCCAGAATGATGTAGACCATAATGAACAAAGCGGAAAGCCATATACAGGCAGGCAGTGACCATCCCAGCAAGACGTTGAACACCAGCGCCGCCGCGTACATATTGATGCCGCTTGTCAGTAACGTGAGTATGGCGAAAGAAATGGCGTTAAAGCCTCGCGTGGCCTCGTTATAACGCAACTTCAGAAAGCCAGGTACCGAGTGTGCCTTGCTGCCGTAGTAAAACGGCATCATGAAGATAGCCACAAAAATCATGGCCGGAATAGCACCAATCCAGTAGAAATGCGCCTGAAGAACCCCGTATTGAGCTGCATTCGCGCCCATACCCAGGATTTCAAGTGCGCCCAGATTCGCGCCCACAAACGCTAATCCAGTCACCCAGCTTGGCAGCGAGCGACCCGAAAGGAAAAAATCTTCAGAGGACTTCATGCGTGTCCTCAATACGAAACCAATGCCCAGGGTAACTACGAAGTAAATTCCAATGATCAGGTAATCTACCCAGCCAACATTCGCGGTTACTGGTGCCGCGTTCATCGCCGCAAAGGTAAACATGAAGGCCCTCCTTCAACTGTAAGTTCTTGTTGAGCTTTTCAATTGTAAAAACAACCCGCAAACATGGAAGATGAGCTTATTCTCATATTGCTCATCTTACCCCTCTTATTGCTATCCTATACACGTAAGACAGGGTGAGATAGTTACCTGAATCGGCCTTCAAATCAGGAATCAGCGCGATGCGCCTCACAAATTTTAAAATATGTGAGACGTTTCAAACCGATTCTATGGTACTCTATAGAGACACGGTGTTTTTACAGTAGCAAGGAGACCCTATCCATATGGACAACTTTATTTTCGATTTGATGGAGACGTATGACTACGAGAATATCTTCTTCTGTCAGGAGAAGACGCTTGGACTCAAGGCCATCATCGTCATTCACGATACAACTCTTGGACCAGCCGCTGGCGGTATCCGCATGATGCGCTACGAAACGGAGGCAGACGCCATTAAGGATGCCATGCGCCTCGCACGCAGCATGACCTACAAATGTGCCGCGGCGGGATTGCCCTATGGTGGTGGGAAATGTGTCGTCATTGGCGACCCGAAACGCGATAAAGACGAGGCCCTCTTACGCGCCCTTGCCCGCTTCATTCACCGTCTCAATGGACTCTACCTCGTGGGGCCTGATGTTGGTACCACCTTAGAGGATATGGAAATCATGCGCACCGAATCACCGTATATCGTCACACTGCCGGAGTCGTGGGGCGGTCCCGGCGATAGCGCACCGGCAACAGCTTTCGGCGTTTTTCGTGCCATGCAGGCTTGCCTCAAAGAAGTCTTTGGCAGCGCCAGCCCGGAGGGGCGCACAGTAGCCCTGCAAGGCATCGGTGCCGTCGGTCATCTTGTACTAAAATACCTGACAGAGACGGGCGCAAAAGTCACCATTGCCGATGTTGATGAAGATAGAGTTCATGCTCTGGCGGCGCAATACGCTGAATATGATGTACATATCGTCTCGCCCGAAGACATCCATCGCCTCGACGTTGATGTCTATTGTCCGTGCGCTCTTGGAGCCATTCTCAATGATCAAACCATACCGGAACTACAATGCAAAATCGTCTGCGGCTCCGCCAATAACCAGTTCGCCAGCGTCTACAATGGCGAGCAAATTACGCAACGTGGCATCCTTTACGCTCCCGATTACATTGTCAGCGCGGGCGGAGTTATCACCGGCCTGGACAGCCTCAACCCCGGCGGCTTCAATCGGCAACGGGCAATGGAAAAAGTTTCGCGCATCTATACTACCATCGAAAACATCTTTGCTATTGCCAGAGAGCAACACATTCCCACCTATCTCGCCGCCGACGTGCTGGCCGAGGACCGTATCGCTAGAATCCGCCAGGTGAAAACAATATAAGAGCATAGAGGCAGAGGCCATCAACAGCATGCGGTGCATGCTGTTGATGGCCTCTGCCTCTATGCTCTTATATTGTACAATGTGAAAAGATAACCGTCCTGAGCAACCCTGGAAAGTCATTCATTCATGTCTGGCCGCATCTCAACGTCCGTACCTGTTATGCAAAAGCAGGAGCACCAGTACCCACGACCGGGGGTGCTCATCACACTTCTGCTCGCGCCAGCTTTTGTTTTCGCCAATATGTACACCACACAGGCCATTCTTCCCGTCTTCAGCACGGATTTTCAAATCTCGGCACCCACAGCAGGTTTGACCGTCTCGTTGTTAGTACTGGCGGTCGCCATCGGCTCACTCTTCTATGGCCCACTTTCCGACCGTGTTGGCCGCAAAACAGTCATGGTTGGAGCGAGTGCGCTAGTTATCGTTCCCACCATTCTCTGCGGATTCGCGCCCAACTTTACCGTACTGGTTATCCTGCGTATCCTGCAAGGCTTCCTGATGCCCGGCCTCACCAGCGTCGCCATCCCCTACGTCAATGAAGAATTCGCGGGCAAGGGGCGCGGCCTCGCGATGGGCATTTACACATTTGGCCTGACACTGGGCGGCCTCTTCGCCCGTGTTGGCAGCGCCACGTTGACAGACCTCTACAACTGGCGTATCGCAATGGACATCTTCGCGCTTCCCACCCTGATAGCTGTAATTGTCATGTGGCGTTATTTACCCGATACCAGAAGCAAGCATGCCATCCCAACCCGTACAGACAAGCCATTTCCTGCTAACAGGAAAGCTATTGTGCTACAAACCTTGCGTGATATGCTGATGCACCTGCACAATCGCCGCTTAGTAGGCGCGTTCATCGTTGGTTTCACGCTCTTTTTCGGCTACATCGGTGTCTTCACCTTCCTGCCCTACTATCTCACCGGCTCCCCATTTCGCCTACCAACCATCGCGCTCGGCCTTGTCTACCTGCTCTGGCTCACAGGAGTCTTTGCTCCCCTGGCCGGAACCATCGCCGCCCGTATCGGCTCCCGCCGCGCCATCGCCTACAGCATGGGACTGGCCGCTATCGGCATGCTCATTTCGCTCATCCCCAGTCTGCCCATCGTCATTTTCGGCCTCGGTCTGCTCGCGCTCGGCATGTTCGCCACCCAGCCCGCCGTCAATCTCTACCTCGGCAACACCGCAACACAGGCAAAAGGAACCGCCGCCTCCATGTACCTCTCCCTCTACTACTTCGGCGGCAGCATCGGTGCCGTCCTCCCCGGCTACGCCCTCCTCTGGAACGGCTGGACAGGAGTGATTTTACTGTGTCTTGGTATGGTCTGTGTGGCGTTGGTGGCGGATTGGCTGTTGTGCGGGTAAAGTAATTACTTTGATTTCCCTCATTTTCCCAGCTTTCTTGAGGGAATTATATCATGCTCTAGATGTGTTAGATATGGTGATACAAATTTACCACAAACAAAAGCTTCGTGGTAAATTTAACACCACAACTACGTTTCAACCTGTACGAACACATTTCAAGCTAAGTGAGGAAATATATGGCTCAATTTCAAACTGTCACGCTGGCCGGTGGGTGCTTCTGGTGTACAGAGGCAATTTTCGATAGGCTCAAGGGCGTCCAATCTGTCATGCCGGGATATGCCAATTCTAAGGTGGAAAATCCTTCGTATCAAGCGGTCTG